>URWG01000103.1 GCA_900551495.1 uncultured Eubacteriales bacterium | reverse complement strand
TCTGTCATTGCGAGACCCTGAAAGGGTCGTGGCAATCTCGCAGAATTGTTTTGAAATTTTGAAACGCTTTGGCAAATTCGAAATATTTCGCATGAGATTCCCACGTCGGGCTACGCCCTCCTCGGAATGACATAACTGAGGGTTCCTTGACGCACTGTTCCTATATATATCCGTGTGCTCCGCGGACGGAGACCTCGCCGCTGCGGATCACGCCCTCCGTCCCGTCGGCATAGCGCACCGCAAGCCCGCCCTGCCCGTCGATCCCCGTGGCAAAGGCGGTCCCAAGCTCCGCGCCGCCCTTCAGCAGGCGCACGGGCTTCCCGACGGTGACGCAGTGCGCGGCATATTCGGCAAGCCACGCCTCGCGCTCGGTCAAAAGCGCCGCGTCCATCGTCTCAAGCTGCCGCACGAGGCTCTCCGCCAGCGTCTGCGGCGCGATCTCCCGTCCGAGCAGCCGCAGAGAGGTCGCAGTCGCTTGCAGCTCGGGCGGGAAGCTCGCAATATTACAGTTGATCCCGATGCCGATGATCGCCGCGCTGCCGCACCACTCGGTCAGAATGCCGCAGAGCTTTTTCCCGTCAACGAGCAGGTCGTTGACCCATTTCAGGTCGGCGGAAATGCCGCTGACCTCCGTAATTGCCCGCCGCGCCGCCACCGCTGCCATCGGCGTCAGGTGCAGCAGCTTCTCCGGCGGTACGGAGGGCCGCAGCAGGACGGACAGGTAGACCCCGCCGTCGGGTGAGGAAAAGCTCCTGCCGAGCCGTCCCCTTCCTCCGGTCTGCCGCCGTGCGGCAAGGACCGTTCCGTGCGGCGCGTCAAGCCGCCGTTTCAGCTCGTTGTTGGTCGAGTCCGTCTCCTCCAGCCATTCAATATGCCACGCCGCCATTTTGCTCCCTCCGTTTCATACATTGCTTGTATTATACCACACATTCCGTCCGACGCAAGCGGAAAGCCACTGGACAAGCGGCAAAAAATGTGGTATATTGACAACGTTTTTCGACAACACGGCCGCGCCGAAAGGAGACACCCATGAAAAAGACACAAGCCATGATCCTGACCGCCGTTTTTGCTGCGCTGACCGCCGTCGGCGGCTTTTTACGCATCCCGTTCGGACCGATCTCCTTTACGATGCAGGTCTTTTTTACCTGCATGGCGGGACTGCTGCTCGGACCGTACTGGGGCAGTCTGTCGCAGCTTCTCTATCTGCTGCTGGGGCTGATCGGTCTGCCGATCTTTACCGAGGGCGGCGGGCTGATGTATGTGGTAAAGCCCACCTTCGGCTTTCTGATCGGACTGATCCCGATGGCGTTCGTCGTCGGACTTCTGACGCGGCGGGAGACGGCAGGGCTGTCGCGCCCGAAGCAGTTTGTCCGTCTGCTGCTGGCGCAGGGTGTCGGACTGGTCGTGCTGTATCTGATCGGTCTGCCGTATCTTTACATCTTCCTGCGCGGCGCGTGGACCTTCCAAAAGACGCTTGTCTCCGGCTGTCTGGTCTTTCTGCCGTTCGACCTGCTGAAGATGATCCTCGCGGCGCTGCTTGCCCTGCGCATCCGTCCGCTCCTGCAACGGCAAAAATAAACGGGTTCCCCATCAAAAACCATCGTTGGGGACGGGTTTCTCGTCCCGCCTGTTCAAAAACCGACCCACTAATACACAAAGTCTCCGTGTGCCCAGCGGCACACGGAGGCTCTTTGCATTATTATAGCTCTTTATTTCTTCGCGGCTTCGACGATCAGCTCGGCGCAGGTCTCCACGCCGAGGACACCGCTGTTGAGACACATATCGTAATTCTTCGCCTGTGCCCACGCTCTGCCGGTATAATTCTTATAATAGACCTTGCGCTTCTGGTCCTTCTCGGCAAGGCGCTTTTCCGGCGACTTGTCGCTCTGACCGTACTGCTCCACAATCCGCTTCGCCCGGCTTTCCATGTCGGCATGGATGAAGATATGCAGACAGTCCCTGCGGTCGCGCAGGATATAGTCCGCGCAGCGACCGACAATGACGCACTTTCCCTTTTCCGCCAGCTCCTCGATGAACTTCATCTGCTCGATATAGAGCCGATCGTACATGGAGAGCATATCCGGCGTCTGTGCGGCAGTCGCCAGCGAAAACAGCAGGCTGCTCCGTGCATTGGCATACTCGCCGTTCTCCTCGATAAAGCGCGGGGAAAAGCCGCAGCGCCGTGCAACCTCGTTGACCAGCTCGTGGTCATAAAACGCATATCCGAGCTGCTCGGCGACCAGTCTGCCGACGGTGCGCCCGCCGCTGCCGAACTCCCGACTGATGGTGATAATGGATTTCATAGCCGCTGCCTCCCTGAAAAATCAATTTGCGTCGTCCGCTGTCTGTATTATAGCACGCCGCGCCGAAAAACGCAACGAATTAACCCCACATTGCCGTCAGCGCGGGGATAATTTGCTTCTTGCGTGACATAACGCCGGGCAGGAACACGGTATTGTGCTTGGCATCCTGCGAGAACGCCATGCGGATCGTCTCCTCCCCGCCGAGGTAGATGAGCTGCGTGCCTTCGAGCAGAACGTCGGTCAGCATCAGGAGCATCATGTCGTAGTGCTTCTCGCGCATGGTCTTTTCCATCTCCGCAAGGAATTCGTCCTTGCGCTCGAGGATGTGCGCGGAGTTGACGCAGGTGATCTGCCCCACGCCGAGGTTGTGCCCCGCGATATGGAAATCCTTGAAGTCCGCCATCATCAGCTCCCGCGCCGCCTTATCATCCGACCACGAGGCGGAGAAGATCTGCTGTCCCAGCTCGTCGAGCGAAACGTTGGCGATCCGCGCCATGCGCTCCGCCATGCTGCGGTCGCGCTGCGTGCAGGTGGGGGATTTGAACATGACCGTGTCCGAAACGATCGCCGCCGCCATCATGCCCGCTAACTTCTCCGAGGGCATCAGCCCCTTTTCCTGATACATTGCGGCAATGATGGTTGTCGTACTGCCGACCGGCTCATTGCGGAAATAAATGGGGTTTCCCGTCTGAATGTCGGCAAGGCGGTGGTGGTCGATGATCTCCAATATCTCCGCCTGTGCCAGCCCGGGAACGGACTGCGCCGCCTCGTTGTGATCGACCAGCACCACGCGCTTCCTGCGCGGACGGATCAGATGATACCGCGAGAGCGTGCCGACGACCCGCTCGTTTTCATCCAAGATCGGATAGCAGCGGTAGCGGCTTTTGAGCATTGCCTCGCGCACATCATCGATATAATCATCCAAGTGGAAGCAGACGATCTGGTCTGTGTGGCAGATGCGGGCGACGGGGACGGACTGGTAGATCAGCCGCACCGCACGATAGGCGTCAAACGGCGTCGAAATAATGCACGTCTCGGCGGGATGCGACCGCAGCTCCTCGGGCAGCTCCGCCTGACAGATGATGATGCAGCGCACGCCGAGCTCCAGCGCACGGCGAATCATCTCCGGCTGGCGTCCGACGACGACAATGCTGTCCCGTCCGGAAAAGAGCAGATTCTCACAGCTCTGCGGCAGAGCGATGCTGACATCGCCGCCGATGGTATCGACCAAATTGCCCGCGTCGTTCAGAATCCTGCCCTCCAGCACGCTCAGCAGGTTGAAGACGGGAATCTCGTCCACATGCGGCCGCTCAATGGAGCTCATATCGCTGGCGGCGATGTCGCCCGACGAGAGCATTCCGTAGAGCGTGCCGTCCTCGTTCGTAATCGGCAGGGCGGCAACGGAGCGGGCCGCCGTCAGAATCGACCACGCGTGGCTGACCGTGACCGCCGAGGACAGCGCCGGCGGCGTGTCATAGGCAAGATCGCGCACCTGTGTACGCATCGTTTTGACCCACGCCGGAGCGGTAAAGCCGAAGCGGTCGAGAACCATCTGTGTCTCGTCGCTGACATGCCCGAGCCGCGCCGCCTGATATTCGCGGTCGCCCAGCGCATTGCGGAGCGCCGCATATGCCATTGCCGAGACAATGGAATCGGTGTCGGGGTTTCGGTGTCCTGTAACATAAATGGTATCCATTTCGTGTCCTCCCTTGTTCTTCACTTTTCATCGTACCCATTTTTTCGGGCTGTGTCAATATTTTTATCGGAAAATCTCCTAAGTTGTTGCGGTTTTTTTCTTTATCTGCTATAATGATGTATCATGCTATATGCCCCGATGCCTTGCGGGGCTGTTTTTAAGGGAGTGCTTTCATGAACAAACCAACGCTTGTCATCATGGCGGCGGGTATGGGCAGCCGCTTCGGCGGTCTGAAGCAGATCACGCCCGTCGATCCGGAGGGCAACAGCATCCTTCACTATTCCGTCTACGATGCGCTCACCGTCGGCTTCGGCAAGGCGGTCTTTATTATCAAGCACGCCATTGACGAGGATTTCCGTCGCCTGATGCGTCCGATTGAGCGGCACATCGACGTAGCGTATGTCTATCAGGAAACCGACTGCCTGCCTGCGGGCTTTTCCGTGCCGGAGGGGCGGACGAAGCCGTGGGGAACGGGGCATGCACTGCTGTGCGCCAAGGACGAGATTACGGGTGACTTCGCCGTGATTAACGCCGACGATTTTTACGGGCGCGGCGCTTATGCCGTGCTGGCGGACTTCTTCCGCAAGCCCCATGCGGACAACGACTACGCCATGGTCGGCTATCGGCTGCGCAACGCCATGACCGCCAACGGAACGATGGCTCGCGGCGTGTGCGAGACGGCGAACGGCTTTCTGACGGGCGTGACCGAGCGCACCTGCATCGAAAAGCGCGGCGACGATGCCGCCTACACCGAGGATGGGGAGCATTGGACCGCGCTCTCGGGCGACACCGTGGTATCCATGAATTTTTGGGGCTTCACGCCGCGCATTTTGGGCGAGCTGGAGCGGCGCTTCCCGATCTTCCTGCGGGAAAATCTGCCCCTGAACCCGACAAAATGCGAATTTTTCCTGCCCACCGTCGCCAACGCGCAGATTCGCGAGGGCTTAGGGCACGTTCATATGCTCCACACGGACGGGAACTGGTACGGCGTGACCTACCGCGAGGACCTGCCCGACGTACAGGCTGCCGTCGCCGCCCTGCACGCGCAGGGGCAGTACCCCGACCGCCTGTTTGACTGACCGAAGCACACCTGCCGAAGGGGGGATTCGCCTTGATTGAAAACCTGAACCGTCAGACCTTTGCCGGACTGGGGCGCGTTCTGCGCGACCGTCTGCCGAATCGCGGCTTCCCGCAGGGCGAGGGCTGGACGGAGGAGCTGTGCAGTTATACCGCGGGCGAGCGCTGGTTCCGCCGCTGCTCGGAGCCGCTGTATCTGGACTTTGAGCTGGGAATGACCGTGCTCGCCGTCCGCAGCGGCAAGAAAACGACCTTTTTCTATTTGGATAAGCCCATCTGCCTCGCGCCGAACATCGAATTTGCCATCGTGCCGTATCAGCAGGAGTGCACCGTGCGCATCGCCTACCCGACAGACTGCGCGCCGGAGCGGACGCAGGAGCTGAACGCCACGGAAAATCTGAAGATCGGCGACCGTCTGCGGCTGGGCGAGATCTACACACTGTTTTACCACGAGGAGGACAGCGGCTTCCTGTTCAAGGGCGAGGCGCACTCGATGTACGAGCTGACCTACGTTGACCGCGGGCTGCTCCACTGCGTCGTGGACGGCAACGGCTACCCGCTCAAGCAGGGGCAGCTCATGCTGTTCGGTCCGAACCAGTGGCATATGCAGCACACCGATCCGGATACCACCGTCCGCTTCCTGACGATCTCCTTCGATTTGGAGAGCGATCAGCCGACGGAGCTGAACGACCGCGTGTTCGACCTGTCCTCGGAGGAGGCGGCGCTGCTGAAAAACATTCTGCGCGAAGCGGCACTTAACGACGGCTACAGCGGAGATTTCATCCGCTGCAACCTCAAGCTCCTGCTTTTATCGGTCCTGCGCGACAGCCATGGGCGGAAAAAACGTCTGAAAACGCCGCTTGCGCTGCATAACGAGAATATCATCATCAGCCGCACGCTGCAATACATCGCCGACCATGTGTACGACAAGCTCTCCGTGGAGCTGGTGGCAAAGGAGGTAGGCGTCAGCACCTCGCACCTGACGGCGCTGTTCCGTCGCCAGATGAGCATTTCGCCCGGCGAATATATCCGCCGCGTCAAGCTTGAGGAGAGCAAGTCCCTTATCCGCGAGGGCAAGCACAACCTGTCCCAGATTGCCGCACTGCTGAATTATTCCACGATCCATCATTTCTCGCGGCAGTTTAAGGACAATTTCGGCATTTCCCCTTCAGAATACGCCAAAACGCTTCAGGACGAGTGATACTGATTCTTGATTAAAATATTTCATCAAGAATCCCGTGTGCTACGCACACTCGCATCGTGCGAACGCACGATGCGCCG
>URWG01000102.1 GCA_900551495.1 uncultured Eubacteriales bacterium | reverse complement strand
AAGGCTCCTTCGTCGCCAACGGCTACGGCTTCGCAATGACATGCAGGGTAGTTTTTCGACAAGCTCAAACGCCTCTCCGAAACGGAGAGGCGTAAATTTATTTGATGAGTTATCGTTTGAAGTGCAGCACCCGATGGATGGCGTACATTAACCCTTGGGGAGCGTGACGGTGATGCGCGTGCCCTGATCGACGTTGCTTTGCAGGTCGATCTTGCCGTGGTGGAGACGGACCGCGTGCTTGACGATCGACAGTCCCAAGCCCGTTCCGCCGGATTTTCGGGAGTGGCTCTTATCCACGCGGTAGAAGCGCTCAAAGACCCGCGCCTGATGCTCCGGCGGGATACCGATCCCCGTGTCCGCCACGGTCAGCGTGACCTGCTCGGGCGCGTCGGCAATCTGCACCTCGACACTGCCGCCGTCCACGTTATAGCGAATGGCATTGTCGCAGAGGTTATAAATGATCTCGTACAGCAGCCGCCGCACACCGTTCATCATTCCGTCGTCTCCGCTGACGCTTAATTTTACATCCTTTGCCGCCGCCGCATCCCGCAGAGCGAGCAGCACGTCCTGCGTCAGCGTATAGAGCGACACAGGCTCTGTCGGCATCGGCTCGCCCTCGTCTAACTGCGACAGACGGATGATGTCCTCGATCAGCGCGACCAGCCGTGCCGCCTCGCTGCGGATGTGCCCGACGAAGCGGGGCAGATCCTCCGGCTTGACCATGCCGTTTTCGATCAGCTCGGCGCTGCCGATGATGGATTGCAGCGGCGTTTTCAGCTCGTGGGAGACGTTGGCGCCCGCCTGCTCTGTCACGTCGAAGGTCAGCAGCACCGCGCCGAGCAGCTTCCCGTCGGATTCGATACGGCTGATGTCAAGCTGATACTCCCGACCGCCGCGCTCCGTCCGCAGCTCGCTGTGACCGCTGCTCAGGGCGGCATCGATGGCGGCGCTGATGTCGTGGCGGCGCTCGACGGTCAGGAAATTCTCGCCGACGCACGTCGTATCCGCGCCGAACAGGGTGCGGGCGGCGGGATTGATGCTCAGGATACGGCGGTCGCCGTCCAGCAGCACCAGTCCCTCGCGCAGATTGTCGGTAATCTGCTGAAATTCGTCCGTTTTTCTCCGCAGCGCATCGAGCTGTCCGGTGATCTGGCGGTGCTGCTGATAGATACGGCGCAGCAGCGGTGCCAGCTCCTCATAGGCGTTGTTTTCCAGCGGGTGCTCCAAGTCAAGGCGGTTGAGCGGGTCGGTGATCTTCTTCGCCATCGCCGTGGCAAGCACGACCGACAGCGCCAGCGCAGCAAAGAAAATGAACAGCATCGGCTGCACCATGCCCAAGCCGAGCGCTGCCGCCGAAGCGCTGCTGACCGAAATACGCAGCACCGTGCCGTCGTCGAGCCGTTTTGCCTCATAAAGTGTCTTTTCCGTCAGCGTGTCGGAGGTTCGGACGCTGCTGCCGCTGCCGGTTTCCAGCGCCTGCCGAATCTCCTCGCGCTGCAGATGGTTTTCCATGGCTGCTGCGTCGGCAACGGAGTCAAAGAGCACCCTGCCGTCCGCGCCGACCCATGTCAGGCGGAAGCTGTCCTCCTTCAGTTCATTCAAATATGCCAAGCCGTACTTCTCCGTACCTGCCGCCGCGAGGGAAAGCTCCCCGCGAAGCTGCTCGGTCTGCACTTTGCCGAAGTAGCTGTAAAGCACCAGCGTCGAGACGGCAAAGCTTGCCACGAGCACCAGCGTGACGGCAAGCAGGATCGCACGCAGAATTTTTCTTGTCATTTCGTCGCCTCCAAACGATAGCCGACCTGCCGCACCGTCTCGATCATCTCGCCGTAAGCGCCCAGCTTGGCGCGGAGGGTACGGATGTGCATATCGACCGTGCGGCTCTCGCCGATGTAATCATCGCCCCAGACCTCGCTGTACAGGCGGTCGCGGGAAAAAACCATGCCCGGATGCGACAAAAACAGCCGCAGCAGCTCAAATTCCTTATACGTCAGCGTCACGCGCTCGCCGTCCACGGTCACCGTCCGCTCGTCGAGATTGACGGTCAGTCCGCGCACCGCCAAAAGGCGGCTGACGGTCTTGGGCTTGCAGCGGCGCAGCACCGCCCTGACGCGTGAGACCATCTCCATCATGCCGAAGGGCTTGACAAGATAATCGTCCGCGCCGAGGTCGAGCGAGTGAACCTTATCGAACTCCGCGCCCTTTGCCGTCGCCATAATGACGGGAATATCGCAAAGCTCCGCCGTCCCCTTCAGGCGGCGAAGCAGCTCCACGCCGTCCATCCCGGGCAGCATGACATCCAGCAAAATCAGCTCCGGCTTCGGCTCCCGGCGCAGCGCCTCCCAGCAGGCGGCGCCGTCCTCAAACCCCTTTGCCTCCAAGCCGGTCGAATTGAGCGCATAGACCTCAATGTCGCGGATACCGATGTCGTCCTCTACGCACCAGATCATGGCTGCACCTCCGTTTGCTCCGATTGATGAACGCCGGTCACGGAAAAAATAACCCATTCGGCAATGTTGACCGCGTGATCTCCGATGCGCTCAAAATATTTCGTAATCATCAAAAGATCCAGCGCAAACTCTCCCTCGTCGGGGTGCTCGGTAATGCGTCGGATCAGACGCTCCTTGGTCGCGTCGAAGCAGCGATCGACAATATCGTCGTGGTCGATCACCGATTGCGCCAGCGCCACGTCCTGTCGGACGAAGGAATCCACGCTGTCGGTCACCATCGCCGTCGCCTCCCGCGCCATATCGCGGATGGAGACGGTCTCGAGCGCGGTCCGTCCGTCCAGCGAGGCAACGATGTCTGCGATGTCCTCCGCCTGATCGCCGATACGCTCCATATCGGTAATCATCTTCAGCGCGGCGGAGATTTGCCGCAGATCACGCGCAACCGGCTGCTGCCGCAGCAGAAGCTTCAGGCAAAGCGTTTCAATATCCCGCTCCTTGCGGTCGATCTCGGCTGCAACGGGCGGGACCTTTTTCGCCGGCGCAGCATCTCCCGTACTCAGCGCCTCGATCGCGCTGGCAATGGCATATTCGCACAGCGAGCCCATTTGGATCATTTCACTGTGCAGCGTCTCAAGCTGCTCGTCAAATCTGCTGCGCATATCAACCAAACCTTCCTGTGATATAGTCCTCGGTGCGTTTGTCGCACGGCCGGGAGAAAATTTTCTCCGTCGTGTCCGCCTCGACCAGTTCGCCGAGAAGGAAAAACGCCGTGTTGTCGGAAATTCGGACCGCCTGCTGCATATTGTGTGTCACGATAATCATAGTATATTTTTCTTTCAGTTGCAACGCCAGCTCCTCAATTTTCGACGTGGAAATCGGGTCAAGTGCGCTGGTCGGCTCGTCCATCAGCAGGACCTTCGGCTCGACGGCAAGTGCGCGGGCGATACAAAGCCGCTGCTGCTGTCCGCCGGAAAGACCGAGCGCGTTCTTTTTCAGGCGGTCGCTTACCTCGTCCCAAATGGCTGCCGCACGGAGGGAACGCTCCACGATCTCGTCCAGCATCGCACGGTTGCGGATCCCATGCGTCCGCGGACCGTAAGCGATGTTGTCATAAATGCTCATCGGGAAGGGCGTCGGCTTCTGAAACACCATGCCGACATTCTTGCGCAGCTCGTTGACGTCCACATTCGGGGCGTAGATGTTCTGCCCCTCATAGGTCACCTCGCCGCTGATCGTCACGCTCGGGATCAGGTCGTTCATGCGGTTGAGCGTCTTGAGGAAGGTGGACTTGCCGCAGCCCGACGGACCGATGAGCGCGGTAATGCGTCGTTCCGGGATGTCAATATCGATATTTTTCAGCGCCTGTGTCGCACCGTACCGGAGACACAGCCCGCGGGTTGTCATGATTGAGCTCAATGCGCTCGCCTCTTTTCGAAAAATTTCTTCGCCAGCGCCGCGGCAAGGTCAATGAGCATCGTCAGCAGCATCAAAATTGCCGCGATCGCGAAGGCGACACCGAATTCGCCCTGCTCCTTGGCGTATACGTAAAGCGCCACGGTCAGCGTCGCGCCCGGGGAAACCAGCCCCTCAAGCAGTCCGTTGAGCGTGTGGGCAAAGCCTGCCGTGAACAGCAGCGCCGCGGATTCGCCCAAAATTCGACCCGCCGAGAGGATACAGCCGGTCACCACGCCGTCCACACAGCCCGGCAGCACGACCGTTCGGATCACGCGCCACCGTCCCGCGCCCAGCCCGAACGCGCCGTCGCGGTAGGACTGCGGTACGGTCTTGAGGCTCTCCTGCGTCGTGCGGAGAACGGTCGGCAGGTTCATAATGACCAGCGTCAGCGCACCGGCAAGCAGTGAGGTTTTCATACCGAGGAACCGGCAGAAAAACAGCATACCGACCAAGCCGTAGATGATCGACGGGATACCCGAGAGCGTTTCGGCGGCATATTCGATCATCCCGACAAGGCGCTTGTTGCGGGCGTACTCGGTCAGATAGATCGCCGCGCCCACGCCGAGCGGCAGGACGATCAGCAGGCTTGCCAGCAGGATATACAGCGTGTTCAGAATGTCCGGCAGAATACCGATCCGATCGGACAGATAGCTCGGCGTTGTGCTCAGAAGCTCCCACGAAAGCTCAGGCACCCCCTTGCCCAGCACATAGACGATCAGAAAAATGACCAGCGCGGCGGAGAGGGCGGTCGCCGCGATCATCAGTCCGCGCAAGACGGCGATGCGGATGCGGCGGCGTTTGCTGATGGCTTGCATTTCAGCCCCTCCTTTCCCGCTTGAGGAAGAAATTCAGCGTTGCGTTGATGAGCATGATGAACAGGAACAGCACCAAGGCGATCGAGAACAGCGCCTGCTGCTGCAAGCCCGACGAATAGGACATCTCGCTTGCCACGGCGGTGGTCAAAAAGCGCACGCTCTGGAACAGTGACGGCATATTCGGCACATTGCCGGAGACCATCATGACCGCCATTGCCTCGCCGATGGCACGCCCGACGCCCAGCACGACCGCCGCCGCGATGCCGCTTTTGGCAGCCGGGACGGTCACGCGGAAGCAGGTTTCGATCGGCGTCGCGCCGAGGGCAAGCGACGCATCCTCGTACTCCTGCGGCACGGCGTCAAGCGCGCTCATGGAAACCTTGACGATCGAAGGGAGAATCATGACGGATAAGACGATGATCGCTGCCAGCAGGCTCGCCCCGTCGGGGACGTTGAAAACCTTGCGAATGGCAGGCACCAGCACGAGCATACCGACCAGACCGTAGACCACCGACGGAATCCCCGCAAGCAGGCTCGTTGCCGACTGCATCAGCGCCCGCACCTTCGGATGGGCGACCTTGGAAAGGTAAACGGCGGTCAGAAAGCCGACGGGAACGCCGAGCGCGATCGCGCCCGCCGTTCCGTAGACCGAGGTCAGCAGGAACGGCAGAATTCCGAACGAGGGCTGCGCCGCCGTGGATTCCCACTTCGTTCCGAACAGGAAGTCCGTCAGTCCGATGCGGCGCAGCGCAGGCAGACCGGCGATCACGAGGTAAACCGTGATGAGCAGGACAAAGCCCACCGTAATCAGTCCGAGCAGCAGGAAGCCGCCGTGGATCAGCGCCTCGATGCGCCGCTTTCTCTTCATGGCTCGTTTACTTTACGGGCACAGCGCCGGCTGCGGAGATGACCGCGGAGGCATCGGCGGAGGTGATGTAGTCAAAGAACTTCTGTGCGTTGTCCGAAAGGGTCACACCCTGCTTCGTCACGAGGACGAACGGACGCTGGATGATGTAGCTGCCGTCCTTAACGGTCTCCTCGGTGGGGGTCACTCCGCCGACCTTCAGCGCCTTCACGTTGTCCTTGACCGCCGCGAGGGAGGCATAACCGATCGCGTCGGGGTTGCCGGAGACGGTGGTGATGACGTCGCCCGTGGAGGTCAGCTCCTGACGGTACTTGCAGTTGCCCTCGGTGTCGGTGATGGATTCGAAGCCGTCGCGCGTGCCGCTGCCCGCCTCACGACCGATCAGGACGATCTGTGCGTCGTTGCCGCCGACGTCCTTCCAGTTGGTGATCTCGCCGGTGTAGATCTTCGCAATGGTGTCCTTGTCAAGGTCCTCTACGGGGTTTGCGGGGTTGACGATGACGGCGATGCCGTCAAGCGCGAGAACGGTCTGCTCCAAGCCCTCGGACTTTTCCTCGTCCTTCAGGTTGCGGCTGGAAAGTCCGATGTCGCAGTTGCCCGCGAGGACTGCCTTGATGCCGCTGCCGGAGCCGGTAGGGTTGTAGGAAACGGCAACGCCCGTGTCGCTCTCAAACGCCTCGCCCAGCGCGCCGATGACCTTTTCCATGGAGGTCGAGCCGTCGGTCGTTACGCCGCTCGAGCCGCAGCCGGCAAAGATGACGCACAAAACGGCGG
>URWG01000101.1 GCA_900551495.1 uncultured Eubacteriales bacterium | reverse complement strand
GGCGGGGTTGATCTCCAGCTTTTCCCGCAGGTGACGGATGTGCACCGCCACCGCCTTTTCCGCCCCGATCGGCTCCTCCTGCCACAGTCGGCGGTAAATCTCGCGCGGCGAAAACACCGTGCCCGCGTTGCGCATCAGCAGCGAGAGAATGTCGAATTCGCGCGGTGTCAGCTCCACCGGCTCGCCGTCGAGCAGGACGCGGTTTGCCGCCGTGTCCAGCGAAATGCCGCCGACGGTAATGCGCGAGGGAGCGACGCTGCCGCCGCCGAGCTTGAGGTAGCGCCGAAGCTGCGACCGCACCCGCGCCAGCAGCTCCACGGGATTAAAGGGCTTGGTCACATAGTCGTCCGCGCCGATATTCAGCCCCAGCACCTTGTCCGCGTCCTCGGACTTTGCGGTCAGCAGGATGACGGGGATGTTATGCTCCTCCCGCAGCGCCGTCAGGACGTGCAGCCCGTCCAGCTCGGGCATCATAATATCCAAAAGGACCAGCTGCACCTCCTCCTGCGCGATGATGTTCAGCGCCTCCCGCCCGTCGTAGGCAGTCAGCACGCGGTAGCCCTCCGCCTCCAAATAGATCCGCAGCGCGGAGACAATATCCCGTTCGTCGTCGCAAACCAGAATGGTGTTCATATACTCCCTCTTTTCTGTTATCTCCGCCCTAAGTATAGCGTAAAAAAGTTTAAGAAACAATCCTTGATTGTTTAAGATTTGTTTAAGAAGGCGTTATTTTAGATTGCCCCGTCCCCGTTAAAGCGGCAAACGGCGGAAACGACAATTTCGGCTATCGGCAAAGTGCACAAAACCTAACCGTCCGAATTATGTGCTTTCCACAAATTCTTGTTTTTTTGCAAAAAATGATTGAAATTGCTTACAGAACACGTTATACTTGATTACAGAGATTTGGAAACGTTTCCAAATCCAAACCGATTAATGGGAAAATTGAATGGAGGAACAAAAATGAAGAAACTCATCGCACTGCTTATGGTTCTTGCCATGGTAGCTTGCCTGTTCGCCGGCTGCAAGGGCGACAGCAAGGGCTCTGTCTACTATCTGAACTTTAAGCCCGAATTCGACGAGGCTCTTACCGAGCTCGCCAAGACCTACACCGAAAAGACCGGCGTCGAGGTCAAGATCATGACCGCCGCTTCCGGCGACTACAACAAGACCCTCACGTCCAACATCGGCGACGTCACCATCTTCAACATCGGCAACACCGCCGCTCTGAACGACTGGGACGAGTACGCACTGGATCTGAAGGACACCGCGATCGCTAAGGAACTGAACACCGATGCGTTCAACCTGTACAACGCCAACGGCGAACTGAAGGCTCTGGGCAACTGCTACGAATCCTTCGGCATCATCGTCAACACCAAGCTTCTTGCCGACGCCGGCTACTCCGTCTCCGACATCACCGACTTCGCTTCCCTGAAGAAGGTTGCCGAGGACATCACCGCCCGCTCCGCGGACCTTGGCTTCTCCGCTTTCACCTCCGCAGGTCTGGACGGCTCCTCTTCCTGGCGCTTCTCCGGTCACCTTGCCACCCTGCCCCTGCACTATGAGGGCATCGAGGACAACGTTCCCACCATCACCGGTGAGCACCTCGACTACTTCAAGAACGTTTGGGATCTGTACATCAACAACTCCACCTGCGAGCCCTCCGAGCTGGCTACCAAGACCGGCGACGAGTCCCGTGCGGAATTCACCGACGGCAAGGCTGTCTTCTTCCAGAACGGCACTTGGGAATATGCTAACCTCACCGGCGCCGGCATGACCGACGACCAGCTGCAGATGATCCCCATCTACTGCGGCGCTCCCGAGGATGCAAACTCCGGTCTGTGCTCCGGCACCGAGAACCGCTGGGCGATCAACGCCCAGGCTTCCAAGGAGGATCAGCAGGCTTCCATCGACTTCCTCGTATGGCTGGTCACCGATCCTGACGCTTCCAAGGTTTATGTTGAGCAGCTGGGCGCTGTTCCCTTCAAGAACTGCCCCGCTTCCTCCAACAAGTTCGTCAACGACGGCAACGCTCTGCTGTCCGCGGGCAAGACCCCCATTTCCTGGGCGTTCAACTACACTCCGAACGTTGACGCTTGGAGAGCTACCGTTGTTACCGCTCTGACTGCGTACTCCGCAGGCAACGGCGACTGGGCCGAGGTCGAGAAGGCATTCGTCGAAGGCTGGGCATACGAGTATGCACAGGTCAACGGCTAAGCTGCCGAAAATTTCACAGTGAATTTGGGGGCGGGCAAATGCCCGCCCCTTTTCAAATTCAAAATTCTCTGTTATACTGAATATGCGCATCCGTCTGCCGTTCTTTCTGAGCAAAGCTCCCGCGAATCCTGTCCGGCATGTTAAAATTTCCATTGTCATTCCGAGGAGGGCGAAGCCCGACGTGGGAATCTCATGTAAGGTTTTCCGAATTTAACGTTCGAAACACTCCCGAAGATTGCCACGACCCCTTACGGGGTCTCGCAATGACAGAACGAATTCTTTGACAGGCTGAGAAAGCTCCCGCGAGCTTCGCCGAGAAAGGATAACAGAACCGTCATCCTGCAAAGATAAATAATTGAAAGCGAGGGATCCCTGTGGGTCGAAAATCGTCCATGGTCGGTGCAAACGGCGCGCTGCTCCGAAAGCCCATTAAGCGCTGGGCGCCGCTGTTTCTGCTGCCGGTGTTCATTGCCTTCTGCATCGGCTTCGTCTGGCCGTTCGTTCAAGGCATCTATCTGTCATTCTGTAATTTCAACGTCCCCTCCGACGCGAAATGGATCGGCTGGGGCAATTTTGCAAAGATTTGGACGGACGCAGGCTTCTGGAACGCTTTCAAAAACACTGCTGCCTTCGCTGTCGTTACCATCATTCTGATTAACGTCTTCGCCTTTGCGATCGCCTATGCGCTGACGCAGAAGATGCGCGGCTCGAACCTCTTCCGCACGGTCTTCTTCATGCCGAATCTGATCGGCGGCGTCGTGCTCGGTTATATTTGGAGCATGATTTTCGACGGTATCCTCAAGCAGTACGCCACCTACCTGACCGCTAACTCCACCTACGGCTTTTGGGGGCTGGTCATTTTGGTCGCGTGGCAGCAGATCGGCTACATGATGATTATTTACATCGCGGGCTTGCAGGCAGTCTCCGAGGATATGCTCGAGGCGGCGCGGATCGACGGCGCGAACGGCCGTCAGACGCTGTTCCGCGTTATCATTCCGAACGTCATGCCGTCGATCGCCACCTGCACCTTCCTGACGCTCACGAACGGCTTTAAGCTGTTCGATCAGAACCTCGCGCTGACGGGCGGCTTGCCGAGCATCATGGTCGATGCGACGACCAAGCTCAACACAACCGAGCTGCTCGCCCTCAACATCTACTCGACCTACAACATCAGCAAGAACTACCACGGCGTAGCGCAGGCGAAGGCAGTCATCTTCTTCCTGCTTGTCGCCGTCCTCGCGATCATCCAGCAAAAGGCAACCGGCCGAAAGGAGGTCCAGCAGTAATGGCAAGAACATCCAGTCTGCGTAAGCACAAGAAGTATTCCGTCGGCAGCACGATCCTGACGATCGTTTTCGTCGTCGTCTGCCTCGCGTGGATCATGCCCGTCATCGAGGTGCTGATTAACTCCTTCAAGTCCAACGACGCGATCAATACCGACGTTTTCGCTCTGCCGAATTCCAAGTCCTTCATGGGCATGGAAAACTACGCCACCGGCATGACCTTCGGACAGTACCCGTTCCTGAAATCCGCGCTGTACACGCTGGTGATCTCCGTGGTCTCCACGGTCCTCATCCTCCTATGCTGCTCTATGGCAGCGTGGTACATCGTCCGCGTACAGAGCCGTTTTTCCCGCGTTTTCTACTATCTTTGCCTGTTCTCCATGATCGTCCCCTTCCAGATGGTCATGTTCACCCTGACGAGCACCGCGAAAAAGCTCCTGCTCAACACGCCGTGGACGATTCCCGTCATTTACCTCGGCTTCGGCGCGGGACTTGCGATCTTCATGTTTACGGGCTTCGTCAAGAGCCTGCCCCTCGAAATTGAGGAGGCGGCTGCCATCGACGGCTGCGGTCCTGTGCGTACGTTCTTCTCCGTCGTTCTGCCGATGCTCCGTCCGAGCCTGATCTCCGTCGGCATCTTGGAGCTGATGTGGGTCTGGAACGACTATCTGCTGCCGTATCTGGTCCTCGATGTCACCGAATACCGCACCCTGCCCATCCATGTCCAGTACCTCAAGGGCAGCTACGGCACGGTCGATCTCGGCGCGACAATGGCGATCATCATGCTCAGTATCCTGCCGATCATCATTGTCTATCTCCTGTGTCAGAAGTATATCATCAAGGGCGTCGCTGCGGGTGCCGTCAAGGGCTGATAAAAATGACCATCAAGGATCTCGCCCGCGAGACGGGCTACTCCGTCGGCACGATCTCCCGCGTTTTGAACAACCACCCCAGCGTCAGCGAGAAGGCGCGGCGGGAGATCACCGAGGCAATCGCGCGCTCCGGCTTTGAGCGCAACGAAAATGCCAAAAATCTCAAGCAGCAGAAAAACGAGGGCGTTCTCGTGCTGGTCAAGGGACGGAAAAACGAGCTGTTTGCCGCCATCATCGAGCGGCTGCAGCAGTTTTTCGACCGCACCAGCTACACCATGATGCTCGACTATTTTGACGAGCAGGAGGACGAGGCGCGCCGCGCCGTCCACCTCTGCGCCGTCAAAAAGCCGCAGGGAATCCTCTTTCTCGGCGGCAACTGCAAAAACTTCCGCGTCTCCTTCTCTCGGATTCGCGTGCCCGCCGTCCTGCTGACGGACAACGCCGCGGAGCTGCGATTCCCCAACCTTTCCAGCGTGTTTACCGACGACGTTGCCGCTGCCGACTGCGCGGTGTCCTATCTGATTGCGCAGGGGCATCGGCGGATCGGCGTGATCGGCGGCGATCCCGCCGTTTCGGATCCCTCGCGGATGCGTTTGGAGGGCTGCCTGCGGGCAATGCAACGCAGCGGTATTAAGGGTCCCGTCGCCAGAGAATCGGCACTGTACTCCTATGAGGGCGGCTATAACACAACGCAGCGCATTCTTGCCGCCGACGCAGGGATTACAGCCCTGTTTGCCATGGCTGACGTTATGGCGATCGGCGCCATCCGCGCCCTAAAGGATGCGGGCTACCGTGTGCCGGAGGATGTTTCCGTCTGCGGCTTCGACGGTCTGCCGCTGAGCGACTTTTTCCTGCCGCAGCTTACTACCGTCCGCCAGTCTGCGGACGACCTCGCCGACCACGGCGCAAGGCTCCTGCTGGAGAGCATCGAGCACCCCGGCACGGTGCGGCATGAGGTCATTCCCTTCTCCCTCGCAAAACGGGAAAGCGTCCGCCCGCTCCCGCCCGACATTACTCAACAGAAAGCGTGAACCACTATGAGAAGTTCCGGAATTTTAATGCACATTTCCTCCCTGCCCTCGCCCTACGGCATCGGCACGCTCGGCAAGGCGGCTTACGAATTTGCCGACTTCCTGTACGCGGCGGGGCAGCACTATTGGCAGCTTCTGCCCATCGGTCCGACCAGCTACGGCGACAGCCCCTATCAGTCGTTCAGCACCTGCGCCGGCAACCCCTACTTTATCGACCTTGACCTTCTGATCGCCGACGGTCTGCTGACGCAGGAGGAGGTCAATGCGATCGATTGGGCGTCGCACAGCGAGCGCGTGGATTACGGCTTTCAGTTCTCCGTCCGCTTCGATCTGCTCTATCGGGCGTATCGGCGCGGCTGCGACCGCGACGCCGATGCGGTCCGTCAGTTCCGTCAGGAAAACCCGTGGGTCGAAAACTATGCGCTTTACATGGCGCTCAAGCGCAGCAACGGGATGCGCTCTTGGGAATTTTGGCCCGAGGAGATCCGTCTCCGCCGCGCCGGTGCGGTAGAGACCTACGCCATCCACGTCGCGGAGGACATTCATTTCTTCATTTATCTGCAATTCCTGTTCTTCCGTCAATGGAACGCGCTGCGGGATTACGTCCACGGGCTGGGTATTGAGATCATCGGCGACCTGCCGATCTACGTTCCCTACGATTCGTGCGACGTTTGGGCAAATCCGGAGCTGTTCCAACTGGAGCAGGGCATCCCGACCGGTGTCGCGGGCTGCCCGCCGGATTATTTTGCCAAGGACGGTCAGCTTTGGGGCAACCCGCTGTACAATTGGGATCGGATGCGTCAGGACGGCTATGCGTGGTGGATGGAACGCATCCGCGCCGCCTCCCGTCTGTTCGACGTCATTCGCCTTGACCATTTCCGCGGGCTGGAGAGCTACTGGTCGGTGCCCTACGGCGACCCCACTGCCCGCAACGGGCGCTGGGTCAAGGGTCCCGATCACGACTTCATCAACCGCCTGCACGAGGTGTTTCCGAACCTGCGGCTGATCGCGGAGGACCTCGGCTTCCTGACCGAGGAGGTCATTCGTCTGCAGCATGATTCGGGCTATCCCGGCATGAAGGTGCTGGAATTCGCCTTCGACCCGCGCGAACCGAGCAACTATCTGCC
>URWG01000100.1 GCA_900551495.1 uncultured Eubacteriales bacterium | reverse complement strand
GCTGCTATCCAGATTCGAACTGGAGACCTCATCCTTACCAAGGATGCGCTCTACCTGCTGAGCTATAGCAGCATTTGTGACAGCTCTGCTATTGTAGCAGGAGAGCGATAAAAAGTCAACAACTTTTTTTGAAAAATCGGTTTTTTCCTTGCAAGCCCGCCGGCTTGACAGCGGACGGACCGCTCCCGCCGCGCGGGTCAGGTGATAAAGTCGTACGGCGTGGTCTGGTAGACGAAATAGTTCAGCCAGTTGGAGAACAGCAGGTGCGCATGGGCGCGCCATGTGACCAGCGGGGGTTGGGTGTCGTCGTCGTTCGGGAAGTAATTCTTCGGCACGGGGACGGGCAGCCCGAGCGCCTTATCGCGGTCATACTCGCGCTTGAGCGTCAGCGGGTCATACTCGGAATGCCCGGTCAAAAAGACCTGCTTGCCGCCGGCGGTAAAAACGGCGTAGATTCCCGCCTCGTCCGAGGAGGCGGCGATCTTCAGCTCGGGCACCCTCTCGATGTCCTCACGCAGCACGGTCGTATGACGGGAATGCGGCGCCATGAAAACGTCGTCGAAACCGCGCAGCAGAATGGGGTGCTTATACTCCACCCGATGTCGGAACACGCCGAACAGCTTCTCCGGCAGGGGGTGCTTTTGGATGCCGTAGTGGTAGTAAAGCCCCGCCTGCGCACCCCAGCAGATATGCAGCGTGCTGTGGACGTGGGTCTTGCTCCATTCCATGACGGCGCAAAGCTCCTGCCAATACTCCACCTGCTCAAAGGGCAGATGCTCCACGGGCGCACCGGTGATAATCATGCCGTCGAAGCGGCGGTCGCACACCTCGTCAAAGGTCTTGTAAAACGCAAACAGGTGCTCCTTGGGCACGTGCGTCGCCACATGGGACCGCGTGTGCAGGAAGGACAGCCGCACCTGAAGCGGCGTATTGCCGAGCAGTCGGGCAAACTGCGTCTCCGTGTCGATTTTCGTCGGCATGAGGTTGAGAATCAGGATCTCCAGCGGGCGGATGTCCTGCGTCAGCGCCCGCGTTTCGGGCATGACAAAGATATTCTCGCTCTGTAATGTGGCAGTTGCGGGCAGGTCGTTCGGAATTTGGATCGGCATGGCTTCTTCCCTCGGCTCAGCGCAGAGAATCCAGCGCCTGCGACAGGTCGGCGATCAGATCGTCCGCATTCTCCAGTCCACAGCTCAGGCGGACAAGGTCGGCAGAGACACCGGCAGCCTCCAGCTCGGCATCGTTCATCTGCCGATGGGTCGTTCCGGCGGGATGCAGGCAGCAGGTACGGGCATCGGCGACGTGCGTCTCCAGCGCGCAGAGCTGCAAGCGGCTCATAAAGGCGGCGGCAGCCTCGCGCCCGCCCTTGACGCCGAAGGAGACAACGCCGCAGGAGCCGTCGGGCAGGTACTTTTTCGCGCGTTCGTAATACTTATCGTCGGGCAGACCGCAGTATTTGACCCATGCGATCTTTTCATGGTCGTGCAGGAATTCCGCGACCTTCTGCGCGGTTCGGCAGTGCTGCTTCATGCGCATGGGCAGGCTCTCCAGCCCGAGATTCGTCAAAAAGGCGTTCTGCGGGGACTGAACGGTGCCGAGGTCACGCATGAGCTGTGCGGTGGCTTTCGTAATATAGGCGCCCGCCTGACCGAAGCGCTCGGTATAGGTCACGCCGTGGTAGCTCTCGTCGGGAGTGCACAGACCGGCGAATTTTTCGGGATACGCCGCCCAGTCGAAGTTGCCGCTGTCCACGATGCAGCCGCCGAGGGCAGCCGCGTGACCGTCCATATACTTTGTGGTGGAGTGGACAACGATGTCCGCGCCCCACTCGAAGGGACGGCAGTTGACGGGCGTGGCAAAGGTATTATCCACGATCAGCGGGACGCCGTGGGCATGGGCGGCATTCGCGAAGCGCGCAATGTCCAGCACGACGAGCGAGGGGTTGGCGATCGTCTCGCCGTAAACGAGCTTGGTATTGGGGCGGAAGGCGGCGGTCAGCTCCTCGTCGGAGCAGTCGGGATCGACGAAGGTGCACTCCACGCCCATGCGCTTCATGGTCACGGCGAAAAGGTTATAGCTGCCGCCGTAGATGGCGGAGGACGAGACGATATGGTCCCCGCTGCCGACAAGGTTGAACACGGCAAGGAACACCGCCGCCTGACCGGAGCCGGTGAGCATTGCGGCGGTACCGCCCTCGAGCGCGGCGATCTTTGCGGCGACGGCGTCGCAGGTGGGGTTGCTCAGGCGGGAGTAAAAGTAGCCGTTCTCCTCCAAATCGAAGAGCTTTGCCATCTGCTCGGCAGTCTCATAGCGGAAGGTCGTGCTCTGGATGATCGGAAGCTGGCGCGGCTCTCCGTTTTTCGGCGAATAGCCCGCCTGAACGCAAAGTGTTTCGGAATGCAAATTTCGGCTCATAGGGATACCTCACTTTGGTTATGATATTGGTTGAGAAAGGTCCGGCGGCGGGCACACCCGAGGGGACTTTTTGATTGTCTGCATTATACCCCGTCGGGGCGAAAAAGTCAATAAAATCCCCGTTTCTCCCAAAAAGCGGACAAAGTGAGGAAAATGTCCATTGCGGAGGATGACGCATAGGGTTTATACTTTGGCAAAAGCACAATAATCTCGAAATTTGTCTTGCAAAAATCGGTAAAATGCTGTATGATTTAGATAATCGGGAGAAGTTGGATTTTTCGGAAATGACTGAAAAATTGCACCTCCCGACCCAACGCCCGAGAAAGGAATCGCAAGGAAATGCCGAAGAAAATTTTCCGCGCGGTCTACGCGCTGAACTATGTCTTTCAGGCGGCATTTTCCATGTTGACACCCGCCGGACTGCTGATTTTGCTGGGTTGGTGGCTGACCGAGCGCCGCGGCTGGGGCAGATGGGCGATGGCGGTGTGCGTGATCGTCGGCGTCGGGCTTGGGGTCTACAGTATGTTCTACTTTATTATCAAGACGGCGAAGCACGTCGATCCGACACAATCCGGAGAGGAGCACGAGCATGGACGAAAGGACAAATGAACCCGCACAAGCCGCAGGCGGCGAAAAAGCGGCGTACGTTCCCCCCGCTCCTGCGTCCGGCGGGCGCATTTTGCGGGAATTCCTGCCGGTGCTCGTGACGGAGGTCGTGCTCAGCGGGCTGATGCTGCTGGTGTATGCGCTGATCGGTCGCTGGTCGGTCAAGGTGCTGCTGGGCGGTCTGCTCGGAACTGCGGCAGAGCTTCTGAACTTCACGGTGATGACCTTCTCCCTGCTTCGCGCAGAGCAGGCGGAGACACCGCAGAAGGGGCAGCTTGCCGCAAAGGGCAATTACCTCTTGCGGATGGCGGTGCTGCTGGCGGTGCTCATCGGCGCGCTCATTACGGGATATTTTGACCCGCTGGCGACGCTTCTGCCGCTGTGCTTTATGCGCATTGCGCTGTTTACGGTAAATCTGAAACGGACAAAAAAGGAGGTATGACCCGATGGACGGAATCGGCAACGGTCCGAGAATCCTTGTGGAGTTTTCTCTGTTCGGCGTGGACGTGAGGATCACCCAAACGGTGCTGTCCTCGTTTTTGGTCATGGTCACGCTGATTCTGCTCAGTCTTTGGCTGGGCAAGGGACTGCAAAAGCGTCCGACGCGGCGGCAGGTCGTGGTCGAAAAGGGCTTTACGGTGCTTGACAACCTCGTCCGCGAAACGATGGGCGAGCATAACGCGAAATTCACGCCCTACATCGGTGCGCTGTTCCTCTCGTCGGTGTGCGGTACGCTCATCAGCCTGTTCGGCGGCGTCTTCCGCAGCGCGACCGCCGATCTCAGCACGACCCTGACGTGGGCGCTGGTGACATCCGGCATGGTGTGGTACCAAAATATCAAGCACAACGGCTTCCTCGGCTGGCTCAAGGGCTTCACCGAGCCGGTCGTGGTGATGACCCCGATGAATATTATCAGTGAGATCGCGCAGCCGATCTCCATGTCCTTCCGTCATTTCGGCAACATCGCCGGCGGCGGCGTTCTGACCTCGCTGATCTACGCGGCGCTGGCGGCGGCAAGCTCGCTGGTGCTGGGCTGGATCCCGAACGAGATCATCCGCTCCATCCCGCTGCTTCAGGTGGGCATCCCCGCGTTCCTGTCGATCTATTTCGACCTCTTCTCCGGCTGTATTCAGGCGCTGGTATTCAGTATGCTGACGATGGTCTACGTCGGCTCCGCGTGCCCGCCCCCGGAGGAGCAAGCTTCGTAAGCAAAAACCAATTCACATATACCAAAACACATTTTAGGAGGAAACACAAATGGAAGCATTGGCAAAAGGCTTAATTGCAATCGGCGCCGGCCTGTGCATGGGTCTGGGCGCAATCGGCCCGGCAATCGGTGAAGGCAACGCCGTCGGCTGCGCACTGGAGGGCATGGCTCGTCAGCCCGAGATGGTAAACACCCTGCGTACCAACATGATCCTCGGCTGCGCGATTACCGAGTCCACCGGTATCTACTCGCTGGTTATCTCCCTGCTGCTGCTCTTCGTGTTCTGATTTTCAGACAGATATCAACCGAAGGGAGAGATGAGCATTGAGCTTTTTAACCGGCTTTGAGAGCTTTGTCGGTGTCAATTTTTGGACGTGCCTCTTTACGCTGCTCAATCTTCTGATCCTTTACAAGTTCATGAAAAAGCTGCTGTTCAAGCCGGTCAAGAACATGATCGACACGCGGCAGCAGGAGATCGACGACCTCTACGCCGACGCCGATAAGTCCAAGACCGATGCCGCTGCGCTCAAGGTGCGGTATGAGCAGCGGCTTGCCGAGGCGAACGCCGAGAGCGAGGAGATCCTCAAGGTCGCCAACCGCAAGGCGCAGCTCCGGCAGGAGGAAATTCTGCGGGATGCGCAGGAAAAGGCGGCGCAGACCCTTCGCCGTGCCGACGAGCAGGTCGAGATGGAGAAGAAGCGCGCCATGAACGAGATCAAGAACGATGTGTCCGTGATGGCGGTGGACATCGCCGCCGCAGTGCTGGCAAGGGACATCAGCAAGGAAGAGCATTCGGCGCTGATCGACTCCTTCATCGACAAGCTGGGGGATCGGGATGATTAACGTATCCGGATACGGCAAGGCGCTGTTTGAGCTTGCGCAGGAAAACGGAACGGACGAGCGCGTCCGCGGGGAGCTGGAGCTGATCCGCTCTGCCCTGCGGCAGGAGCCGTCGTATATCACCCTGCTCGACACCCCCGCGGTGGCGACGGAGGAGAAGCTGCGCCTCGTGCAAGAGGCGTTCGGCGGCGTGGAGGAGAGCCTGATGAGCTTCCTGTGCATCCTCTGTGAGAAGCGGAGCGTATACGCGCTTGCCGCCTGTGCCGACGCATTTGACCGCTGCTACGACGAGGCGCACGGTATCCTGCGCGCAACGGCGGTGACGGCAGTCCCGATGTCGGCGGCGCAGAATGCCGCACTGACACAGCGGCTCGCGGCAATGACGGGAAAGCAGATCGTTCTGACAAACGAGCTGGATCCCGCGCTGCTCGGCGGCATCACGCTGCGCTACGGCGGCGTGCAGCTTGACGGCAGCATTCACAGCAGACTGGAGCAGCTCAGCCGCAGTCTGCGCGAAACGATAGTATAAGGTTGGTGAAACCGTGAATTTAAGAATCGAAGACATCAGCAAGGTCATCAAGGATCAAATCAAGACCTACGCCTCCAAGACCCGTCAGGACGAGATCGGCTATGTCATTCAGGTCGGCGACGGCATTGCCAAGGTCCACGGACTGGAAAAGTGCAAGGCAAACGAGCTTCTGACCTTTGAAAACGGCTCGGCAGGCATGGCGCTGAACCTTGAGGAAAACTGTGTCAGCGTCGTTATGCTCGGCACGGACGTCGGCATCAGCGAGGGCAGCCTCGTCCGCCGCACCGGAAAGGTCGTTTCCGTGCCCGTCGGCGAGGGCTTGATCGGGCGCGTCGTCGATGCGCTGGGTCAGCCGATCGACGGCAAGGGTCCGATCAAGGCTGCGGACAGCCGCCCGATCGAGCGCGTTGCCGCGGGCATCATTCAGAGAAAATCCGTCTCCGTCCCGCTGGAAACGGGCATCAAGGCGATTGACTCGATGATCCCCATCGGCCGCGGTCAGCGCGAGCTGATTATCGGCGACCGTCAGACCGGCAAGACCGTCATCGCGACGGATACCATTATCAATCAGAAGGGCAAGGGCGTAACGTGCGTCTACGTCGCCATCGGGCAGAAGCGCTCCACCGTCGCCCAGCTCGTCGATACGCTGGAGAAGAACGGCGCCATGGACTACACCATCGTCGTCTCCGCAACGGCATCGGAGCTGGCGCCCCTGCAATATATCGCCCCCTATTCCGGCTGCACCATGGCGGAATACTTCATGGACAAGGGGCAGGACGCGCTCATCATCTATGATGACCTGTCCAAGCACGCGGTGGCGTACCGTGCGCTGTCGCTGCTGATCCGCCGCCCGCCCGGACGCGAGGCCTACCCCGGCGACGTGTTTTATCTGCATTCCCGTCTGCTCGAGCGCGCGGCGCGCATCGCCCCGGAATACGGCGGCGGCTCGCTGACGGCGCTGCCGATC
>URWG01000099.1 GCA_900551495.1 uncultured Eubacteriales bacterium | reverse complement strand
TCGTATTGTTTATTCATCCGTTTATTCATCCTCCTTCGCCCAGCCGTAGGCACACTTTACCGCGCGGTTCCAGCCCGCTGTTCTTGCGCCGCGCTCCGCTTCGCTTATTGATGGATAGAACTCGCGCTCCGTTTCGCGGCTGTGCTTTATTTCCTCCGTATCGGCCCAGTATTTTACCGCAAGCCCCGCCAGGAACGCCGCGCCCATTGCCGTTGTTTCAACGCAGCGCGGCCGCGCAACCGGTGCGTTTATGATGTCCGCCTGGGTCTGCATAAGGTAATTGTTTGCGCTCGCCCCGCCGTCCACGCGCAGCGTGTTCAGCGGAATACCCGAATCCGCCTGCATGGCGGCAAGAACATCGTTCACCTGATAGCATATGCTGTCAAGCGTGGCGCGGATAATGTGATATTTATTGCAGCCGCGGCTGAGGCCAACTATCGTACCGCGCGCATACTGGTCCCAATGCGGCGCGCCAAGCCCCGTGAACGCCGGAACGACATAGCAGCCGTTGGTATCGCGCACCTTCTGCGCCATGTATTCCGAATCCTGCGCGGATTCGATCAGCTTCATCTCGTCGCGCAGCCATTGGATCGCCGCGCCCGCGACAAAGATCGAGCCTTCCAGCGCGTAATTCACCGTGCCGTTCAAGCCCCAAGCGATGGTGGTGACCAAGCCGTGGGCGGAGAAGACGGGTTTCGTCCCCGTATTCATCAGGAGGAAGCAGCCCGTGCCGTAGGTGTTCTTGACCTCACCCGCGCGGAAGCAGGTCTGTCCGAACAGCGCCGCCTGCTGGTCGCCCGCAGCGCCGCAGATGGGGATTTCGCCGCCGAGCAGCGTTGCCTCGGTGTGCCCCAGCAGTCCGCTCGACGGCACGACCTGCGGAAGCATGGCGCGGGGGATGTTGAGCAGTCGCAGAATCTCATCATCCCACCGGAGCGTCGAAATATTGAAGAGCATAGTCCGCGAGGCGTTGGAGTAGTCCGTGACATGGCGCTTCCCACCGGTCAGCTTCCAGATCAGCCAGCAGTCAACGGTGCCGAACAGCAGCTCTCCCCGCTCCGCCCGCGCTCTCGCATCGGGCACATTATCCAGTATCCAGCGCAGCTTTGTTGCGGAAAAATAGGCGTCGATCACAAGCCCCGTGCGCTCGCGGAAAAAATCGGCGTGGCTCTCCCGCAGCTCGTCGCAGAAGGCACCGGTGCGGCGGCACTGCCAAACGATGGCGGGATAAATCGGCTCGCCCGTCGCCTTATCCCAAACGATCGTGGTTTCGCGTTGGTTGGTGATGCCGATGGCGGCAATGTCGGCAGCGGAGGCGCCGATCTTCTGCATTGCCTCGACCGCAACGCCGAGCTGCGTCGCCCAAATCTCATTTGCGTTCTGCTCTACCCAGCCCGCCTTCGGGAAATACTGCGGAAATTCGCGCTGCGCCATGCTGCAAATCTGCCCGTCCGCACCGACGAGACAGCAGCGTCCCGAGGTCGTGCCCGCGTCAAGCGCCATAATGTATTTTTCCATTTTTCTTCGTCCTTTCACTCCTCCGCAAAGGGTAAGCCGCGCAGGACGACCTCGCGGATAAAGCGGAAGGTCTCCTTCTCGCCCTTATCGCGGAGCATCGTCAGCAGAAACAGCAGCTCCCGTTTCGTCTGCGGGTGCATCATGGAGGTATCGCGCGACTCTGTAGAGTTGATGAAATAATTCAGCGGGTCGGCTTCGGTGTAGGCACCGCCGTTATAGGTCTTGCAGGCGGCAATGCGATCCATCACCATCTCCGTGAAATAGTTTCGGGGCATTGGGACAGGCTCGTAACGCTTCGTCCGAATGTTCAGGTCGGTCCAGTATTCGTAATGGTGCTTGTTGCGCCCCTTGTGGTGCATCCAAGCGAGGGAATAGCCGTTCAGCTCCCGTTCGCGCGAATTCGGGCTGCGGGTGCCCTGATAGTATTTAATGCCGCTGCGGAATTCCTGCCACGAGTATTTGGAAAGATCGTGGATCAGCCCCTGCCGATACAGACCGACACGGAAGCAGTGCTTCCGCACCAGAAGCCGATGGTGGGTGATGGTGCAAAAATGTTTCCAAGCGTTCATTCTTTCTTCCCCTTTGTAACCGCCGCACGCTAATCCGAGAGCGCCTTTTCCAGCTTTTGCAGCGCTTTTTTCTCGATGCGGCTGACGTAGCTGCGGCTGATCCCGCAAAGCGCCGCGATCTCCCGCTGTGCCATCGGCTCGCGGTTGCCCAGCCCGTAGCGCAGGACGATCACTTCCCTCTCGCGCGGCTCAAGACAGGCGTCGATTTTCTGATACAGGCGGGCGTAGATCTCCTTATCCGACATCTGCTCGAACAGGTCGTCGTCTGCGCAGATCACGTCCATGAGCGAAAGCGCCGTGCCGTCCTTCCCTGTCTCAATCAGCTCCGACAGGGAGACGTCGGCGGCGCTTTTTCTCTGCCCGCGGAAGTACATCAGAATTTCGTTTTCGATGCACCGCGCGGCGTAGGTCGCAAGACGTGCGCCTTTCTCTGCGTTATATGTGGAAATTCCCTTAATCAGCCCGATCGTCCCGATGGAGATCAGATCCTCCTGATCCGAGGTCTGCGTGTAATATTTCTTCATGATATGAGCGACCAGCCGCAGATTCCGCTCAATCAGAATATTTCTTGCGTCAAGATCCCCTGCTGCGGCAAGCTCGAGATAATGCCGCTCCTCCTTGGCGCTCAGGGGCTTCGGAAACGAGCCGCTTCCGTTGGAGAGCCGCAGAGAATACAGAATACTGCTCAGCACCAGCCATACAGCCGCGCTTAACATCAGACCACCTCCGGTCTACTGTATGACGCGCCTGCAAGTCCAAATGCCTTGAAAAATTTCAGTGGTCCCGATGCTGCAACGTTTCGGCAAGCTCCGTCAAAAACGGTGCGTTCAGCGCCTGTGCCGCCTGAAGTGCAATTTCAGTCTGCTCGGCGATCATCACGCGGCAGCGCTCGATGCCGTAGAGACGGACGAAGGTATTCTTTGCTTCATCCATACCCGTTGCCTTGCCGAGCTTTTTCTCGTCGCCGATCACGTCGAGAATATCGTCCTCGATCTGAAACGCCAGACCGATCGCCTCGGCGTACCGCACGGCAGACCGAAGCTGCTCGTCCGAACCGCCCGCAGCAATCACGCCGAGCCGACAGGCAGCCGAGATCAGCGCACCGGTCTTGCGGGACTGAATATCATAGACCTCCTGCTCGGTGCAGAGGCGCGTCTCGGCGTTGATGTCCAGCACCTGACCGCCGACCATGCCAAGCTCGCCGGCACAGCGGGACAGCGCATCGACGGCACGCACTACCCGTTCGGCGGGGAGCGATGCGGCGGCAAGCTGCGAAAATGCGGCAGTCAAAAGCGCGTCGCCCGCCAGCACTGCCACAGCCTCGCCGTAGACCTTGTGATTCGTCGGCTTTCCGCGGCGGTAATCGTCATTGTCCATGCAGGGCAGGTCGTCGTGAATGAGACTGTAGGTATGGACCATCTCAACGGCGGCGGCAAAGGGCAGCGCCTCCTCCGCCGAGCCGCCGCAGATTTCGCAAAGCGCCAGCGTCAGCATCGGGCGCAGGCGCTTTCCTCCGGCGAGGAGACTGTAGCGCATCGCGTCAAACAGCTCCTGCTGCGGTGCCTCCTCACGGAAGCAGTCGGCGAGATATGCCTCAATTAGTGCGGTATAGCGCCGCGCGTCCGTATCAAACCGTTTCATTGTCCAGCTCCGTTTCTACCGGTGTGCCGTCTGCGCCCTTCGTGAGCCGAACGACCTTCAATTCCGCCTCGTCCAGCAGCTTGTTGCAGGACTTTGCAAGCGCCGTCCCCTCCTCAAACAGAGAAAGCGCCTCATCAAGCGCAACGTCTCCCCGCTCCATGCGGCGGACGATCTCGTCCAAACGCGCGAGGGACTGTTCGAAGTTCATTTTTTCTTCCATTCGGAAACCTCCTGAATTACAGCATCGGCGCTGCCGTCGGCAAGACTGATCGTCACGGCGTCGCCTGCTGAAATATCCTTTACACTCTTGATTACGCGCTTTTTGTCATTTTGCACCAGCGTATAGCCGCGTCCCAGCACCCGCAGCGGACTCATCGCGTCAAGCTTCGCCGCGAGACGGACAAAATGCTCCCTCCGCTGCCCGACGGCATTGCGTGCGGCGGCGGCAAGGCGCTGCTGCGTATAGTCAAGACGCAGACGGCGGTCATTCAGATAGGCGCACGGGTCGCGCAGGGACCGAGATCGCGCAAGCGCATCGACCCTCTGCCGCTCGTGGTGCAGGCGGCGGGTCATGAGCGTGCAGAGCATGGCAAGCTTTGCGTCCAGCGCCTCCCGCAGCTCCGTCTGATCGGGCACGGCAAGCTCCGCCGCGTTGGACGGCGTTGCGGCGCGAAGATCGGCGACAAAATCGGAGATCGTCACGTCCGGCTCGTGCCCGACGGCGGAAATAATCGGAATCTCGCTGGCGGCGATCGCGTAGGCGACGCGTTCATCATTAAACGCCCATAGGTCCTCAATCGAGCCGCCGCCGCGCCCCGTGATAATTAAATCGGCAACGCGAAAGCGGTTGGCATAGGCGATGGCGGCGGCAATTTCGGCGGGAGCCTCCGCGCCTTGGACACGGACGGCAAGCAGCTTTACGCGGGTCAGCGGATAGCGCTTGCGCAAAATCCGCAGCATATCCTGCAGCGCGGCGCCTGCAGACGAGGTGATAATGGCAATCGTCTGCGGATAGCGCGGCAGCGGCTTCTTGCGCTCCTGCGCGAACAAGCCCTCCGCCTGCAAGCGCTGCTTGAGCTGCTCAAAGGCGACGTGCAGGTCGCCGATCCCGTCGGGCGTGAGACTTGTGCAGTATACTTGATACACGCCGTCGCGGGGATAGACGGAGATGCGCCCACCCGCGATGACCTTCATGCCGTTTTCGGGACGAAAGCGCAGACGGACGGCGTTCCCGCGAAACATCACACAGCGGATCGCGCCGCCCGCATCCTTGAGGGAAAAATAGTGGTGCCCCGAGGGATAGAGCTTGTAGTTGCTGATCTCACCCCGCAGGAGAACGTCGCTTAAAAACCCATCTTCTTCAAAGCGGCAGCGCAGATACTCATTGATCTGCGAGACCTCATAAATCATTTGCTGCATTGAGCGCCCTCCATGTCAGCACAGCGATACCGAGTGCGTTGTCCGTGGCGTACTGCGGCGGGCAGAACACGGACGGAAGTCCGGCGCAGCGCTGCCGCAGCAGAGAATTCGAGGCAACACCGCCCGCAAAAACGACCTTGCACGCGGGATACTGCCGCAGTGCGTTCTCGGTCGCGCGGTAAATCGTGTCGATGAGCGTCAGCAGGGCAAACCGCGCCGTCTCGGACGGGGTGCCGCGATACTGCTCGACCTTGTTTTGAACGCCCGAAAGGGAAAATTCCGTGCCGTGGACCTTGACGCGGAAAAAGTCGTCGTTCTCCGCCTCGGCACTCAGGGCATCCAGCGCCTTTCCCGCAGGAAAGCGCAGCCCCAGCAGCTTGCCGGTGCGGTCGATAAGCTGTCCCGCGGAGATGTCCGTCGTACCGCCGAGCTTTTCCGCATGGACGCCGACACCCTCGGGCGTGACGTACAGCAGCTCGGTCGTGCCGCCGGAGAGGTGCCATGCCAAATGCGGCGTGTCCATCAGCTCCATATGTCCCGAGGAATAAAGCGACGCGGCAATATGTCCCTGCTGATGGGAAAAGGCGAAAAACGGCACGTTCAGCGCGCTGCTCAGGACCTGCGCCTGTGAGCTGCCCGCCAAAAAGCACGGCATATACGAGCCTTCGACCGCACGCGGGCGGGTGCTCGCGCCGACAGCGGACAGCGCCGCCGCGCCCATATCCGAAAACAGCCTGTCGGTCAATTCCGGCAGGCGTTTGATATGTGAAAAAAGCGCGTCGCTCTGGCGCAGACCGAGCGTTCCCTCGGCAACGTCCAAAAGACGCGAGACATTCCACCCCTGTGCGCCGTCAAAGGCAGCGACAGAGGTGGTATAATTGCTGGTATCAAAGCCGAGGACGGTCATTGCTCCCGCTCCTTCAGCCCGCGCACGAAGGAGCCGAGGATACCGTTGACAAAGGAAACGACCTCCTCGTCCTCATACTTCCGCGTCAGCTCGACACATTCGTTGATGGCAACGCCGGTCGGAACGTCGTCCACATAGAGAATCTCGAAAATCGCCAGACGAAGCGCCGCCTTGGTAAAGCGGGAGATGCGGTGCAGATTCCAGCCGATCGAATACTGTGCGATCAGGCTGTCCAGCTCCTGCGCGTGCTCCGCAACGCCGCTGACGCACGTCTGAATATAGGCAAGCTGCTTCTTGCTCGGACGCTCGGCATAGACCTCGTTTTCGGCGGCAAGCGCGTCGTAATATGCGCGGTCCATACGGTGCGCGATGGCATCGCCCGCCGTTTCACCGGTGTAATCCTGTTCGTAGATCAGATGTGCCGCCAATTCGCGGGCGTTGGAACGTGTCATAGGGGTTCTCCTTTATGTATAGGGTCCGGGGCGCTTTGCAGCACCCCGAGGTCGGCTCAGTTTTTTGTAGGGGTTTTCGGGGTGGCCACG
>URWG01000098.1 GCA_900551495.1 uncultured Eubacteriales bacterium | reverse complement strand
CCTGTTTTTGCAAAAAAAATCAAGGGGTTTGATATGCCGGACGCTCTGCTTACAGGGCCGGAGGCTCGTTCCTCCAGTCCGGTGAGGCTTTTGAGAAACGACCGAGGCATTGCAAATATCGGCGGAATATACCCTTGCGGAGAGGGCGCAGGATATGCCGGCGGAATAATGTCGGCGGCGGTGGACGGACTTCGCTGCGCCGAGGCGGTTTTGGACGCGATACCGTAGAAACGATAACCTTTTTCGGAAAAAGAAGTTGCGCTTTGTCGAATTCTGTTGTAAGATACTTGAGGAATCTCTGAATAAACCGTCAGCGATGGGCGGCGGATCTTTTTTGCCGATTCTTCGGTTCGGAAAATTTGAAGTACACAAAGTACGTCTGCATTTTCCGAACCTCGACTTGACAAAAAATCTCTCACCGACCATTCTTGACGATTTCTTCAGAGCTTCCTTTGAGGAGTTTCCTTGCCGATTTCTTCAGAGCTTCCTTTGGGGGACGTCCCTGCCGATTTCATTCGGAGCTTCTTTTGCACCTCGGACCGCAGCGGAACATAGAATGGTTTGAGGTGGTATGATGCTGTTAACGATCCTGATGGCGGCGCTGGCTGCGTGCGGACTGCTGATGATCCTTTTTGCGCTGAAGGAGGCGCTGCTGCCGCGTCCGCGGTGCGCTTGCCATATTATCTATCTGAAAAGCAGCCGCCCCGACCCCGCCGCGTTGGTGCACGCCTGCCTTTGGCGGCAGCGCTGCGGACTTCTGACGGGCAGGCTGATTTTTGCCGACTGCGGCATTGACGCGCGGGCGCAGACGGCGATCGGGCTTTTGCTGCGCGGAGCGGAAAATGCGGTGCTGTGCAGCCCGACGCAGCTTGCGGAATATACGGAAATGAGGAACGACGGGTTTGGAGCAGGAGCTGATTAGCGGAACCGTTGCGGCGGTGGTCTATGAAAACCGCGAAAACGGGTATGCCGTAATCAAACTGGATAGTGAGGACGGCTCGCTGATTACCGTCGTGGGGACGATTCCGCTGCCCGTTGCGGGGGAGCGGCTGATCGTCACGGGAAAGTGGACCTCGCACAGCGTCTACGGCAAGCAGTTTGAGGCGGAGTTTTTGGAGCGCCTGCTGCCCGACTCCCGTGCGGAGGTGCTTGCCTATCTCTCCTCCCGCGCCGTCAAGGGCATCGGTCCGAAAACGGCGGAAAAGATCGTCGAGCGCTTCGGCGAGCACAGCCTTGAAATTCTCGATACCGCGCCCGAGCGCCTGACGGAAATCAACGGGATCTCGATGAAAAAGGCGCTGGAAATGGGCAGCTCCTTCCGCCGTCAGGTGGGAATTCGCCGCCTGATCGAATTTCTTGCCGCCTATCGCATCCCTGCGGAGGTCGCGGTGCGGGTCTACCGTATCCACGGCGAGCAGGCGGCGGAGCTGGTGCACGAAAATCCCTACCTTTTGGCAAAGCCGCAGTTCGGCGCGTCCTTTGCGGGCGCGGATATGCTGGCGCTGGAGCTGGGCTTCGACGGCGACGATGACCGCCGCGTGGAGGCGGGAATTGAATTCGAGCTGCGTTATAATCTCAATAACGGACATACGTTTTTACCCAAGGACAAGCTGACGGCGGCGACGGCTGCCCTGCTGGAATTGGACGAAGCGACCGTTGCGGCGGGGATCGACCGCCTTTGCGCCCTCGGCTATGCCGAAACGGATACCGTTGCGGGGCTGACGGCGGTCTATCTGCCGGAGTATCACGAGGCGGAGACTTATATTGCGCACCGCGTCCTCTCCATGGCGCGTCAAAGCACGGCTTCCGATGCGGCAAACCGGCTGCTTCCTGCGCTGGAGGCACGGCAGAAAATTCACTACGCCGCGCTGCAAAGGGAAGCGATCTGCGCAGCCGCGGAGGAGAAGCTGCTGCTTTTAACGGGCGGACCCGGCACGGGCAAAACCACGACGCTCGCGGGAATTCTGGCGCTGTTTGACAGCATGAAGCGCGAGACGCTGCTGGCTGCCCCGACCGGACGCGCCGCAAAACGCCTCTCCGAGCTGACGGGACGCGAGGCTTCGACCATCCACCGTCTGCTGGAGGCGCAGGTCTCGCCGGAGACGGGGGAGATGTCGTTTTACCACGACGAGGACGAGCCGCTCAAATGCGATGCGCTGATCGTCGATGAGATGTCGATGGTGGATGTGCTGCTGATGCACAGCCTGCTGCGGGCGCTGCCGGAGAACGCGTCGCTGATTCTCGTCGGCGATCCCGACCAGCTTCCGAGCGTGGGGGCAGGGAATCTCTTTTCCGACCTGATTCGCAGCGGCGCGGTGCGGACGATCCGCCTGACCGAGATTTTCCGACAGGCACAGGAGAGCCTGATCGTCATGAACGCCCACGCCGTCAACCGCGGCGAGCTGCCGATCCTGACGGCGAAGGACCGCGATTTCTTCTTCATGAAGCGAAAAACCGCGGAATCCGTCGTGCAGACGATCGCGGAGCTGTGCGCCAAGCGCCTGCCCGAGCGTATGAAGATCCCCGCTGCGGAGATTCAGGTCATCAGCCCGACGCGGAAGGGCGAAACGGGCACGGTGAACCTCAACACCGTTTTACAGGCGGCGCTGAATCCGAAGTCGCCTGCCAAGCGCGAGGTGCTCTCGGGCGAAAAATGTTTCCGCGAGGGCGATCGGGTGATGCAAATTCGCAACAATTATGATATACTATGGAAAAAGGAGAACGGCGCCTCGGGAACGGGAATTTTTAACGGCGACATCGGAACGGTCGTCTCCGTTGACCCGCGCGAGGGGCTGATGACCGTTCGGTTTGACGACCGACTGGTCGAATATGATACGGACGTGCTCTCCGAGCTGGAGCTGGCGTACGCGATCACGGCGCACAAGAGCCAAGGCAGCGAATACCGCGCGGTGATCTTCGTGCCCTTTGCCGGAGCGCCGATGCTGCTCACGCGCGGCGTACTGTATACGGCGCTGACGCGGGCGCGGGAGCTGCTGATCCTTGTCGGAAACGAGGAGGTCGTCGCGCAGATGACCTGTAACAACCGCCGCAACAAGCGCTACAGCGGCTTGAAGCATCGGCTGGCGGGGGCGTTATGAGACTGACCCAATGGCTGCTGGAGCTGCTGTATCCGCCGAAGTGCGTTTTCTGCGGCAAGCTGCTGAAGAAAACGGAACAGGACCTTTGCAGAAAGTGCCGTTATGCGCTGCCGGAGGCGGAGCAGAGCCTGAAACGCGGCTCGTACTATACCGAGTGCTTTTCGGTATATTATTATGAAGAATTCGTCGCCGATTCCGTCCGCAGATTCAAATTCGGCGGGATGCAGCAGTACGCGGGCGCTTACGGACGTCTGATCGCCATGCGTCTGATGCAGAAACGGGTGTCCTTCGATGTGCTGTCGTGGGTGCCCGTCAGCGACAAACGGCGCAGGGAGCGCGGCTATGACCAGACGATGCTGCTTGCCGAATGCGTTGCCGCCGAGCTGGGCGTGCAGTGCGTGCGGACGCTGCGCAAGATCAAGCACAATCCGCCGCAGTCCCGCCAGCCCGACGCCGCGGCACGGCATGCGAATGTGATAAACGCTTATCGCGCCGTCGATGCCGAGCAATTTATCGGCAGGCGGGTGCTGCTGATCGACGATGTGATTACCACCGGCGCGACCCTTTCCGAGTGCAGCCATACGCTCCGCTCGGCGGGAGCGTCAACGGTGGTCTGCGCTACGCTGGCGGCTGCCAGAATCCTTTAAGAAACGGTAGGGAATACTATGCTTTTGCTTTCCAGAGACCTTGGTATTGACCTCGGTACCTCCAATATTCTGATTTACGCGGCGGGACGCGGCGTTGTGCTGCGTGAGCCTGCCGTCGTCGCGCTCGACAAAAACAGCGGCAAGGTGCTGCAGGTCGGCGCGGCTGCCCGTAATATGCTGGGCAGAACCCCGGGCAACGTCGTTGCCATCCACCCGATGCAGGACGGTGCGATCTCCGACTATGAGCTGACGGCGAGTATGCTGACGGAGCTGGTCAAGCGCGTGGTCAAGCACGCGGTCATCAAGCCCCGCATGATCGTCTGCGTCCCGAGCGGCATTACCGAGGTCGAGGAGCGCGCGGTCATTCAGGCGGCGATGGAGGCGGGAGCCCGACGTGTGTATCTGATCGAGGAGCCGCTTGCCGCAGGCTTGGGCGCTCAGCTCGACCTCAACGCGCCCGACGGCAAGATGATCGTTGACATCGGCGGCGGTACGACGGACATCGGCGTGCTGACGCTCAACGGCGTGGCTAATTCCGCCTCGATCAAAATTGCGGGCATGGAATTCGACGAAGCGATCATAAAATATGTACGGCGGAAATTCGGTGTCGTGATCGGCTCGAATACCGCCGAGGAGATCAAGCTCACCATCGGCTGTGTCTACGAGCGCCCCGAAAATCTCGCGATGGCGGTCAAGGGACGCGACCTCAAGACCGGTCTTGCCCGCGAGCTGGAGATCACCTCGCTTGACGTGCTGGAGGCGCTGCGGCGACCTGCCAGAATGATCTGCGACAAGGTGCTCGACGTGCTGGAGCAGACGACGCCCGAGCTGGTGGCGGATATTGCGCGGAACGGCATTGTTCTGACCGGCGGCGGCAGCCTGATCTACGGTATGGACAAGCTGCTGCAGCAGCGGACGGAGATTCGCTGTATGCTTGCCGACGATGCCGACTCCTGCGTGGCGTACGGCTGCGGCAAGAGCCTTGCGTGGATCAACCGAATGCAGGAGGGCACGATCAATATTGCCCGTCGGAGACTGATGAAGGAATAAGGAGAGAGAAAAATGTCGGAAAATCGGGATCCCGAGCGCCGACCTGCGGCATATGATTTTGATGCCGAGCCGGAATGGGATGTAGAAAAAGAACTGTTCGGGAAGAAAGAGCCGGAGCCGCCGAAGCTTGAAACGCCGTACCCCGATCACACGCGCCGCTTGCCGGAGCAGCCGGTCGGCGCGCAGATGCACCGTGCGCCGCGAAAGAGAAAGCGCCGCAGGAATGTGCGCGGCTGGCTGGTGCTGGCAGCGACAGCCATGGTGGTGCTGTTGGTCGTCGGCGGGCTGGTCTCGCTGGCGGTAGCGGTCCTCACGCCCGAGACGGAGAGTCTGCCCTCGACCGAGCCGACCGAGCCGACGCTGCCGCCCGAGGAGGTCGCCGCGGAACTGCTGGAAAAGGCGGAGCCGCTGGCAATGTCGTATGACTACGATGCCGCGATCGCCGTTTTGGAGCAATTCGGCGCGGATTGGCAGCAGCAGCCGAAGCTTGCCGATGCCTACCGCCGCTATACCGACGCCAAGAGCACCTGCGTCCGCTATGAGGACACGACGCAGACGACGCATATCTTCTTCCACAGCCTGATCGTCGATACCGCGCGTGCCTTTGACGGCGACAATGAAACCAACGGCTATAACCAGTATATGACCACCGTGGACGAGTTCAAGGCAATGCTTGAGGAGCTTTACAAGCGCAATTTTGTTCTTGTCCGCATCCATGACATTGCCGTCGAGCAGACCGACGCGAACGGTGCGACGAGCTATGTGCAGGGCGACATCTACCTTCCGCCCGATAAAAAGCCGCTCATTATCTCGCAGGACGATGTGAACTACTATGAATACATGGTAGACAGCGACGGCGATAAGCTGCCCGACGCGGGCGGAGACGGCTTTGCCAACCGCCTCGTGATCGGCGACGACGGGAAACCGACCTGCCAATATATCACGGCGGAGGGCGAAACGGTCTACGGCGACTATGATCTGGTGCCGATTTTGGACAAGTTCGTGGAGGAGCATCCCGATTTTTCCTATCGCGGTGCGAAGGCGATCATTGCCGTGACGGGCTATGAGGGCGTTTACGGCTACCATACCCATCCGGAATGGAAGGAGATCATCGGCATCGACGAATATGACAAGGAATGTCAGGCGGCGCGCGAGATGACCAAGTGCCTCAAGGAAAACGGCTACGAGATCGCCAGCCACAGCTTCGGACATCCCTCCTACGGCGAGCACTCCGTCGATGAGGTCGCCGAGGATGTGCAGAAATGGGAGGAGCAGGTGCAGCCGATCGTCGGGGATACGGATATTTTCATCTATCCCTACGGCGCGGATATTGCCGGTGTGGAGGATTACTCCGGCGGCAAGTACGAGGCGATGTATGCCGCGGGCTATCGCTACTTCTGCAACGTGGATTCGACAAAATACTGGGTACAGATCAAGCAGAACTATGTCCGGCAGGGTCGTCGGAACTTGGACGGCTATCGGATGTGGTGGAATCCCGAGCTGCTGGAGGACCTGTTTGACGTGCAGGAGATTTTTGACCCCGCCCGCCCGACCCCCGTGCCTTCCATTGTATAATGAAAAATCAGCCGCAGGCAGAAATAACTGCCTGCGGCTCTTATTTCGAAATGTCGGGGGTGTATTTTGAATGCTGTGAATTCGGGAGTGAAGAATACAGGTTAGATAACCCGTGTGAAATATTCGGCAACAGCCGAATATGAAATAATTTCTCGCAGACTTGAAATTGTGAAATGAAATAAATCCTCCCACGCCCGCAGGCATTTCACATACCGAAAGGTGTATTTCACGCCCGAAGGGTATTTCACAAATCCAATCGGGATTTATTTCGTTGAAAAAAGCACGCCGAAGCGTGCTTTTTTCTGGCAGGGGCACAAGGACTTGAACCCTGAGCCTACGGTTTTGGAGACCGCCGCT
>URWG01000097.1 GCA_900551495.1 uncultured Eubacteriales bacterium | reverse complement strand
TGTACATCAGAGGTGCAGGGGGACACGGCAATCGGTTTAACGATGGCATCCAGAGGACCGCAGACGGGGCGCTCCTTTTCAATCCAGCCGGTTTTTCCGATTCCGAGCATTGCAAAGCCTTTCATAAACAGCATCTCCTTTGAGTATAGTTTTATCGATACGCTTGTATCGATTACAATATACTGAAAAAAGTACTGCTTGTCAAGAGGTTTTCTCGTTTTTTTATATTTTTCCGTTCTTTTGCCGCACGCGGAGAATAACGGTTGACAAAATAGGGCGTCTTTGCTAATATGAACACGTATACTGCAACAATCGCGTTGAGGAAGCCAATCCATGACGGCGGCTGGAGCGAGCGGGGGACGGTGCAAGCCCCGCAGCCTTACCGCACGGATCGCCACTTCTGAGCTGCCCGTGACGAGCGGGACGGTCCATTCCCGTTACCGAATGTCGAGATGCCGCGCCATTACGCGGCAATTAGGGTGGTACCGCGAGCAAGCCTCGCCCCTATTCCGGGGGTGGGGTCTATTTTTATTCGGAGGAGAAACAATGGAAACGAAAAAGTACGGTCTGAACGAGCTGCGGGAGATGTTCCTGTCGTTCTTTGAAAGCAAGGGACATCTGCGCCTGCCGAGTTTCCCGCTGGTGCCGCAGCATGACAAGTCCATCCTGCTCATCAACGCCGGCATGACGCCGATGAAGCCCTATTTTACCGGAGAGGAGGAGCCGCCGCGTCACCGTGTTTGCACCTGTCAGAAGTGCATCCGCACGGGCGACATCGACAACATCGGCAAGACGGCACGCCACGGCACCTATTTTGAAATGCTGGGCAACTTCTCCTTCGGCGACTATTTCAAGCATGAGGCGCTGGCTTGGTGCTGGGAGTTTCTGACGAAGGTCGTCGGGCTGGACGAAAACCGCCTGTATCCCTCCATCTACGAAAATGACGAGGAAGCCTTCGACGTTTGGACGAAGGAGATCGGCGTTCCTGCCGAGCGTATTTACCGCTTCGGCAAGGAGGATAACTTCTGGGAGCACGGCTCCGGTCCGTGCGGTCCCTGCTCCGAGGTCTATTATGACCGCGGTGAAAAGTACGGCTGCGGCAAGCCCGACTGCAAGGTCGGCTGCGAGTGCGACCGCTATATCGAAATTTGGAACAACGTCTTTTCCCAGTTCGACAACGACGGCAAGGGCAACTATACCGAGCTGAAGCAAAAGAACATCGACACCGGCATGGGCTTGGAGCGTCTTGCGGTCGTGTGCCAGGACGTGGACAGTCTGTTCGACGTTGACACCGTAATGAACATTACGAACAAGGTCACGGAGCTGACCGGTGCGAGCTACGGCAAGAGCCACAAGATGGACGTTTCTCTGCGCGTTATCACCGACCATATCCGCGCCTCGACCTTCCTTATCTGCGACGGCGTGCTGCCGTCCAACGAGGGACGCGGCTACGTTCTGCGCCGCCTTCTCCGTCGTGCCGCGCGGCACGGAAAGCTGCTCGGCGTGGACAAGCCCTTCCTCTACAAGGTTGTGGAGACGGTCGTGCACGAAAACGAATGTCAGTATCCCGAGCTGCGGGAAAAACAGTCGTATATCACGAAGGTCATCCAGACCGAGGAGGAGAATTTCTGCAAGACGATTGACGGCGGCATGAAGATTTTCTCCGAAATGCTCGCGGGGCATAAGGAAAAGGGCGAGAGCTGCTTCTCCGGCGCGGATGCGTTCAAGCTTTACGACACCTACGGCTTCCCGATCGACCTGACCGCAGAGATGGTCGCCGAGCAGGGGATGACGGTGGATGAGAATGAATTTGCCAACCAAATGAAGGAGCAGAAGCAGCGTGCCCGTGAAGCGCGGAAGGCACTGGGCGATCTCGGCTGGGCAGGCGTCGAATTCGGCAAGGAGGTCCCCGAGAGCAAATTCGTCGGCTACGACCGCCTGACGGCGGACGGCAAGGTAACGGCGATCGTTCTGGGCGACGAGCTGTGCGGAACGGTTTCCGAGGGCATGGAGGCGATCATCGTCCTTGACGAAACGCCGATGTACGCCGAAATGGGCGGTCAGATCGGAGACCGGGGCGAGCTGACTGCCGAGGGCTTCCGCTTTACGGTAACGGATGTTCAGAAGAACAAGGGCGGTAAGTATATGCACTACGGCAAGGTCGTCAGCGGCACGGTCTCCATCGGCGATACCGTGACGGCGGCGGTCGATGCCGAGCGCAGACGTGCCATCTGCCGTGCGCATACGGCAACGCACCTGCTGCAAACCGCGCTGACCCGTGTGCTGGGCGAGCATTGCCACCAGGCTGGCTCTCTTGTGGAGCCGGATCATCTGCGCTTTGACTTTACCCACTTCTCCGCTGTCACGCCGGAGGAGCTGCTGGCAGTATCGAACGACGTGATGGAAATGATCCTGCGCGGCGAGGATGTCGAGACGCTTGTCCTGCCGATCGAGGAGGCAAAGAAGCTCGGCGCGACGGCGCTGTTCGGCGAAAAGTACGGCGATACCGTCCGCGTGGTCAAGATGGGCGACGATTCGCTTGAGTTCTGCGGCGGCACGCATTTGGACAATACCGCGAAGGTCGGTCCGTTCCGCATTATCTCCGAAGGCTCCGTGGCTTCCGGTGTGCGCCGTATCGAGGCATACACCGGCAAGCGCGTCATGGAGCAGATGGAGCAGTTCAACCGCGTCATCCTGACGGCGGCAAACGAGCTGAAAACCTCGCCGAAGGAGCTTATGCAGCGTGCGCGCGGCATTATGGGCGAGATGAAGGAGCTGCGGCAGGAGCTGGAGCGCATGAAGGATAAGCTGCTCGGCGGCGAGATCGACCGCGTACTGTTCTCTGCCAAGAGCATCGGTGAGCTGAAGGTCCTGACGGCACTGAAAAATGATATTGCCGCGGGCGATCTGCGCAAAATGGGCGATCAGCTCCGCGACCGCGACCCGAATGTCGTGGCGGTGCTGGCAAGCTGCGGCGGTGAAAAGATCAGCATTTTGGCGGTCTGCGGGAAAAATGCCGTCGAAAAGGGCATCAAGGCGGGCGCACTGGTCAAGGAGGTCTGCACTGCCTGCGGCGGAAGCGGCGGCGGTAAGCCCGACTCCGCGATGGGCGGCGGCAAGGACGCGCTCAAGCTGGATAATGCGCTGGCGCTCGTGGACGACTTCGTTATGAAGAACATGAAATAAGGAGACGGACCGATGAACGACTGCATTTTCTGCAAGATCATTGCGGGGGAGATTCCCTCGAAGAAGCTTTATGAGGACGAGCTGTGCTATGCCTTTTATGACATCCAGCCGCTCGCACCGCAGCATTTTCTCGTCGTGCCGAAGGAGCATCTGAGCGGCGCGAATAAGATCAATGAGGAAAACTGCGCTCTCGTCGGGCATATTTTTGCGGTCATTACCAAGCTGACCGCCGTGCTGGGCTTTTCCGACGGCTACCGCGTTGTCACAAACTGCGGTGCCGATGCGGGACAGACCGTGCCGCACCTGCATTTCCATGTGCTTGGCGGCAAGCAATTGGGGAGCTTTAACTAAGGAGTCTTTATGGGGCGGGCAAAGTAAATTGCCCGCCTCGGATTTTATCGGAGAGGGGGAGCGGCAATGCGGCGACTGATGCTGTTTACCATAGCGTTTACCGCAGCGGTTGCGGCGTATCTTTGGCTGCTTCCGACGCAGGCGGCGCTTTATGCGGCGTTGGGCTGTGCGGTCGTGCTGCTGCTTCTCCTGCCGATCCGAACGGACAGTGCAAAACGCGTCAGAATTTTGGCATTCGGCGCGGCATTCGGACTGCTTTGGAGTTGGGGCTTCGAGCAACGGAAGCTTGTACCCCTCCGAGCGCTCTGCGGCGAGAACCGAACCGTGACGGGTGAGGTCTGCCTGCTGCCGGATCGGACGGATTACGGCTGCCGCGTTGAGGTACGGCTCGGCGGCGGACGGGCATATTTTTACCTTGACGCCGACGCAATGAATCTCTCGCTCGGCGATCGTGTGACGGTCAGCGGAGAGGTGACGGACGTCAGCGGGCAGGACGACAACCTGTATTTTCAGTCGCGCGATATTTCCCTGCTGGTATTTCAAAAAGGGGATTATGCCGTCGAAAAGGCGGCGTCGCTGCCCGTATTGCTGTATCCCGCCGCTGCCGGAGCATATCTGCGCAGCACGGTCACGCGGCTCTTTCCGCCCGAAAGCGAGGGATTCGTCCGTGCGCTCCTGACGGGCGACCGCAGCGGGCTGAGCTACGCGCTGAGCAATGAGCTTTCCGTTGCGGGCGTTTCTCATGTGATCGCCGTCTCGGGAATGCACGTTTCGCTGCTGATCGGTGCGATTCGGCTGCTCCTGCGGAGGCGGCGGCTTTCGGCATTGGTCGGTATCGGCGTGATGATATTTTTCGCGGCGATGCTGGGCTTTTCCCCGTCCGTGACCCGTGCGGTATTGATGAACACGATCCTGCTGCTTGCACCGCTCCTGCAGCGGGAAAATGACGCGCCGACGACGCTGAGCTTTGCGCTGCTGGTGCTCCTGCTGCTCAACCCGTGGTCGCTGGCAAATGCGAGCCTACAGCTTTCGTTCTTGGCAATGGCGGGGATTTTCCTCATCACGCCGTCGCTCTATAAACGCATGACGGCGCTGACGGGCGCGGACAATGAGCACGCGCCGCAGCTTTACCGCCGTGTGATGCGGACGCTCAGCGTTTCCGTTTCCACCTCGCTCGGCGCGTCGCTTTTGACGACACCGCTCGTGGCGTATTATTTCGGCACGATCTCGCTGATCTCGATTGTGACCAACGCGCTGCTGCTGCCGCTCATCAGCCTGATTTTTACGACAAGTGCGGCGACAGCGCTGCTCGGGATGCTTTGGACACCGCTCGGCGCCCTTCCCGCAATCGGGATTTCCGCAGCGGTCCGCTTTGTGTGCTTTGCCGTCCGCGTGCTGGCGTCGCTGCCCTTTGCGGCACTGTATACGGACAATCTCTATGCCTGCCTTTGGCTCGGCACGACCTACCTGATGCTTGCGGCGGCGATCGTATTCCGAAAGCGGCTGCGTTTGCGGGTGTTGGTCGCGGCGGTGCTGGCGACCCTTAGTGCGACGTTCTTCTTTGGCCGTCTCGACGGGGGCACGACGCGCTTTACCGTGCTGGACGTCGGGCAGGGGCAATGCCTGTATTTTCAGGACGGCGGCTATCGCGTTGTGATTGACTGCGGCGGCAGTGACGGCGACCACGCGGGGGAGAAGCTGGCAAGGCGGCTGCTCTCCTCAGGCGACAGTACGGTAGACGCGCTGATTCTGACGCACTACGATACCGACCACACCGGCGGCATCGAGCAGCTTTTGAACCGCGTGACGGTCAAGCGCCTGTTCCTCCCTGAGATCGAAGCGGAGAACGAAACGCGCGATAGCATTGCTGCCGCCGCGCTGCGGGAGGGGACGGAGATCGTCTGCGTCGATACGGAGCTTTTGCTGGAATTGGGGGAGGCACGGGTGCGCCTTTATCCGCCCACGGAAAGTTTTGACGCGAATTGCGGGCTTGCGGCGTTGATGTCCTTTGACGAATGTGATATACTGATTACCGGTGACATGGATATTGAAGCGGAGGGGCGGCTCCTGCGGGACTATGCGCTTCCGTGTGCGGAGGTCCTGATCGCGGGGCATCACGGCTCCAAGTATTCGACGGGTATGCCGCTGCTGGAGCATACCTCGCCGCAGCTCGTCCTGATTTCCGTCGGCGAGAACAGCTATGGGCATCCGACGCGTCAGGTGCTTGAGCGGATCGCGGCGGTCGGGGCGGACGTCCTGCGTACCGATCAAAACGGCGACATTACGATAACGAGGTAATACGATGGCAGCAAAACCGAGCGGCAGCAGTGCCGGCTGTGCACAACTGAAAAAAGACCTCAGGGAAAAGCGGCTCGGGTCGTTCTATATCCTTTCGGGACAGGAGGACTATCTGCGGCGCTACTACCTCGGCGAGATAAAAAAGCAGCTCCTCGACGAGCTGACCGAGAGCTTTAACCTCCATCGGCTGACCAACGAGACGTTCTCGCTGCAGGCGCTGTCCGACGCGCTGCAGGCGCTGCCGATGATGGCGGACCGCTCCATGGTGCTCGTTGAGGATGTCAACCTCTTTGACTGCGGCGACACCGAGACGCTGACGGCACTTTTAAGCGATTTGCCGTCCGAGTGCTGCCTCGTCGTCCACACGGAGGAATTCAAGCCCGACAAGCGGAAGAAAAAGCTTTGGGAGGCGATCGAGAAAAACGCGGTGCTTGCAGATTTCGCCTATCAGAGCGAGACGGACCTCCGCCCGTGGATCGCGCGGCACTTCCGCAGCGCGGGAAAGCAGATCGCGCCCGAGCTTTGCACCTACCTTTTGCAGCAGTGCGGGCTGTCCATGACGCGGCTGCACGGTGAAATTCTGAAAATCTGCGCCTATTCCGGCGCGGAGACGATCGTTCGCAGCGACATTGACGCCGTTGTGGAGCCGACGCTGGAGGCGGTGGTGTTTCAGATTACCGACGCGCTCGGGCAGCGCGAATATGACCGCGCGCTCGAGCGGCTGCATGTGCTTCTGAAAATGCAGACCGCGCCGATCCCCATTGTGGCGGCGATCGGGGCGCAGATGCGGCGGCTGTACGCGGCAAAGCTGCTGCAAAATGCGGGAAAGGGCGCAGATGCCTTGGCGTCCCTCTGCGGGATCGCGCCCTTTGCCGCGTCGAAAACGATGACGCAGGCGCGGCGGGTCTCCGAGCGCTTCTGCCGCCGCGCGGTG
>URWG01000096.1 GCA_900551495.1 uncultured Eubacteriales bacterium | reverse complement strand
GCAATCAGTTCAACATAATAAAAATCGGTCCCGTATGGTTCAAATATGCCTTTGACATGCTCCAGATACTCCCATTCTGACGGCATGTTAAAATCCATCATCATTGTAAAAATCATCCCATAGTTATCGGAAATTGCATAGTTCTTGAAAATCGTATCACGTATTTCTGAGATTGTCTTTCCATCGTATCTACCGAAAATCTCTATCACCGGTTCGATGGTCATGTGATTGTGAAAGAGCCTTAAATCCGTTATTTTCATCAGTTCCTGACCAACTGTCATTTTTCCGACAGCAGCATCGCCAATTATAAATAATAGTTTCATAAAGCACCTCAACAAATTCCGATTTGTCCAAATCTTTTACCGTAATGCAGCCCATCAAACAATAAAAAAAGCCCACCGTAACTCCATCGAAATTACGGTGGGCTTATGGTGCCGGTGGCGGGGGTCGAACCCGCACGGTGTTGCCACCGCGGGATTTTGAGTCCCGTACGTCTACCAATTCCATCACACCGGCGTGAGGTTATTATACCGACAATCTGCCGCAAATGCAAGCTTTTTTTCAAAAAGCGCGGCAGAAACTCGGACAACACACAATCGCGGTCAATGGCGCTTGATCTGTGCCGAAAGATGCTTGGAAAGCACTGCGAGCGAGGTCGCCATATTCTCGTTCTGCACCAAAATCCCCTCGCCGACCTCCAAATGCTTCGGCGCGAAGTTCCAAATTGCTTTAATCCCGTTGGCGATCAACAGATCGCAGACCGACTGCGCCTGCGCCGCGGGGACGGTGATAATGCCGATGAGGATTTTTTCGCGCTTACAAAGCTCCTCAAGCGCGGAAAGCGGCAAAACGGGCTTGTCATTCTCCGACACGCCGACCTGCGCGGGATTCGCGTCAAAGGCGGCGACGATATTCAGCCCGTACTCGGAGAAGCCCGTATAGCCGAGCAATGCACGACCGAGCTTCCCCGCGCCGATCAGAACGGCGTCGTTCGTGTTGTCATAGCCGAGAAAGCGCTCAATGTCCTCCGCAAGTGCGCGCCGCCGATAGCCGACCTTCGGTCTGCCGCCGTCGGAAACCAGAGCCAGATCCTTGCGCACCTGCACCTCACCCATGTTCAGCGCAGACGCCAATACGGTCGCGGAAATATTCTCCGGCGCATCCTCGCCCAGCGAACGCAGGTAGGTCAGGTAGACCGGCAGACGCTTGAGCACGGATTTTGATACTGTTTCAGCCATTGCAAACACTTCCCTTCTGTCGTTTCGGGTACAATCCTCATTTTACTAATCGATGGAATTATATCACAATACGGGCAGATTTGCAACGAAAAATCGCCGAATGGCGGGGGAATTTCTGTAAAGAAGCGCCATTTGTCACGAAACCTGTCGAAGCAAGTCCCTCCGCAGCCGCTGCATAATGCGCTTTTCCAAGCGCGAAATGTACGACTGCGAAATACCGAGCAGGTCGGCGACCTCCTTTTGCGTCCGTTCCTCGCCGCCGTGCAGTCCGAAGCGCAGGTCGATAATGTAGCGGTCGCGCTCCGGCAGCCGCGACAGCGCCTCGCGCAGGAGCTGGTGCTCTACGTCCTCCTCCATCGGTCGCATGACGGTATCTCCGTCCGTGCCGAGGATGTCCGACAGCAGCAGCTCGTTTCCGTCCCAATCGGTGTTGATCGGCTCGTCGAGCGAGACCTCCGTTTTTTGACCGGAGACTTTTCGAATGTGCATGAGGATTTCGTTTTCGATGCAGCGCGAGGCGTAGGTCGCCAGCTTGATATTGCGGTCTGTCTTGAAGGTCGAGATACCCTTAATCAGCCCAATCGTTCCGATGGAGATCAGGTCCTCAATGTTGATCCCCGTGTTTTCAAAGCGCCGCGCAATGTACACGACCAAGCGCAGATTCCGCTCGATCAGGCGCTGCTTTGCCCGCTCGTTGCCCGCAACGCTCTGCGCCAAAAGCTCCTGCTCCTCCGCAACGGAGAGCGGCGGCGGCAAAATGTCGCTCCCGCCGATATAGAAAATTTCGCCTGAGGGGTGAAAAATGCGGAGGATCAACTGCCGCAGCGTCAATTTCAGCATAAAATTCCTACCTTTCTGTCGTCAAATCAGTATTACGACCGTTCCGCGCCGATGAGCGCCTGATACCCGCGGTCGGAGAGCGCCGTCGGAGAAAATGCAGCCAGCCCGAGCCGCGTCCGCTTGCCAACCGTGATCCTGCACGGAAGCGCAAGCAGCATTCCGCCGCTGACACCGACCGCGCGGTACGGGATCAGACGCGGACGGTAGGCACGCAGCCGCAGCGCCAGCGTTGCGGGGGACTGAAAATCGCGCTGCGTCAAATGCTCCTCGGGTAACAGCCGCGCCGCGCTCTGCCACTCGGCAGTGAGGACCGGCGCTCCGGAGACGGGGTCTGCAAGCGTATTGCCGCTGTCGCGCATTGCCGTCAGCACAACGCACCGCCCGCCAAGCTCCAGCGTGACGGCAACAACGCTGTCTGCCGCATAGGTCAACCGCGGGAGCAGCAGACGGCACGCCGCATAGACCGCCGCTGCCGTCAGCAGCAGAGAGCCGAAGGTCACGGGATACAGCAGACTGTTACGGTAATAGCGCACCGTCCCGTCCTTCATCAGCTCCACGCCGTAGACCGCGCCGCAGAGGACGAGACTGATCGCCGCAAAGATTGCGCCGAGCCGCAGCGTCGAACGCCGCCACCCGAACGAAGCGGCGACCATCCCGCCGCCGATCAGCAGCTTGAGCGGGAACACCGTCAGCCATCCGCAGCGGGGCAGATAGACCGCGACGGCATACGCAGCGCCGATCGCCGCGCCGAGCAGCAGCTGTTTTCGCGGGGACGCCGACGCACCGAGCCGCGCCGTACCGCGCAGGAGCAGATAGTTCACCGCAAAATTCAGCGCAAACACCAGATCGAGGTACACCGTCATCCGCTCGCCTCCCCCGCGCCCGTGGACAAAGTATACGCCGAGGGTGCAAAAAAACAGGTCGCAATTCCAACACGGAGTTGCAGCCTGTTTTCGGATTTCTCATGTTATTTCGCGGGGATATTCCCCCGCTTTTCTATTTCCCGCCGAAGTTTTTTGGCGGAACGGGTTTTGCGCCGTCGAACGATTCTTCGCGGCGGACGGAACGAATGTTTTTCTCCGCCTTGCTTCGCGGGAGCATGACCTCGTGCCCGCAGCCCGTGCAGCGGAGCCTGAAATCCGCACCCGTCCGCAGCACCAGCCACGTTTTGCTGCCGCAGGGGTGCTCCTTTTTCATGGTCAGGATGTCATTCAGACGGATGTCCATTACTTCTTGATCTCCTCCCAGTAGCGCTTTGCCGCCTGCTCGATCTTGTTGTCGCCGTAGCGGTAATACTCCGTTCCGACCAGATTATCGGGCAGATATTGCTGGCGCACCCAATGATTCGGGTAGCTGTGCGGGTAGAGATAGCCCTGCTCCCGCTCCTGTCCGGCGCTGTCGGCGTGGACATTTTGCAGCTCACGCGGGAAGGGTCCGACCTTGCCCCTTCGCACATCCGCCAGCGCAGCGTCGATCGCCATACAGCCGGAGTTGGATTTCGGGCAGGTGGCAAGGAAGATCACAGCGTCGGCAAGGGGCAGCCGTGCCTCGGGCATACCGAGCTGCAGCGCACTGTCTACACACGCCTTGACGATCGGCAGCGCCATCGGATAGGCAAGCCCGATGTCCTCCGCGACGGAGCACAGGATTCGGCGGCAGCAGGAGGGCAAGTCGCCCGCCTCCAAAAACCGCGCGAGATAGTGGATCGCCGCGTCGGGGCCCGAGCCGCGAATGGACTTCATCAGCGCGGAGAGACAGTCGTATTGATTGTCGCCGCCGCGGTCATAGCGCATGGCGGAGCGCTGGGAGACTGCCTTTGCATCGTCAAGCGTGATGCACAGCGTCTTTTCTCCGAGCTTTGCGGCAAGGAAGATCGCCTCGACCGCGTTGACGGACTTGCGGACATCGCCGCCGCAGGAGGATGCGATATGCTCCAGCGCACCGTCCTCCGCCGTAACGGTCAAGCCGGTCTTATTTGCCATATAGTCCACGGCGCGGCGGACCGCCTTGAGAACGGCTTCCGGCGTGATGGGCTTGAATTCAAAGACGGTGCTTCGGCTGAGGATCGCGTTGAAAATATAGAAGTACGGATTCTCCGTCGTGGAGGCGATCAGGGTGATCTTGCCGTTTTCAATATGCTCCAAAAGGGATTGCTGCTGCTTCTTATTGAACGACTGAATCTCGTCGAGGTAGAGCAGCACGCCGTTCGGGGCAAGCAGGGTGTCGAGCTGGGAGACGATCTCCTTGACGTCCGCTGTGGAGGCGGTCGTCGCGTTGAGCTTGTAGAGCTTCCGTTTCGTCGCCTCGGCGATAATATTCGCGACGGTGGTCTTGCCCGTTCCGCTCGGACCGTAGAAGATCAGATTCGGGACGGTGCCCGATTCGATCATACGGCGCAGCATTTTGCCCTCGCCGAGAATTTCGTCCTGTCCGACGACCTCGTCCAGCGTTTTCGGACGAAGCTCGTCCGCCAACGGTCGATACATTCCGCTCACCCCCTGTTTTCTTCTATTGTACTACGTTTGCGGCAGATTTTCAATAACGGTATTTCTTGCGCTTCAGGGCAAGGAAGAGTGCCGTCAGGACAGCCGCCATAAATTCGGCGATAACAATGGAGATCCAAATGCCGTCCACGCCCCATATCAACGGCAGCAGGAGCACTGCGGCAATTTGGAACACGAGCGTTCGCAGACCGGAAATCAGCGCGGAGGTCAGACCGTCACTGAGCGCGGTAAAGAAGCCCGAGCCGTAGATCGCAATGCCCATGAACAGGAAGGACAGTGAAAATATGCGGAAGCCGTCGATCGTGAACTCCATCAGCCGCGCGTCGTAGCCGACGAAGATCTTTGCAAGCGGCGCAGCCAGCAGCTCTGCCGCGGCAACCATGGCGACGGCAAAAATCACCGTCATCCGCAGACTCTTTTTCAGCAGGCTTTTCAGCTCCGCGTGATTCTGTGCGCCGAAATGGTAGCCGACGACAGGCGCCGTGCCGACGGAATAGCCGATGAAGGTGCCGGAGAAGATCATGCTGACGTACATCATCACACCGTAAGCGGCAATGCCGTCCTCGCCGTTATAGGAATACTTCATGAGCTGCAGATTGTACAGCATACCGACAAGGCTCATGGAGACATTGCTCATAAACTCCGACGAGCCGTTTGTAAAGGCATGCAGCGTCGCCTTGCCGTAAAAGCGCGTCTTGCCGAGGCGGAGGAGGCTGTTATTCCTGCGAAAGAAATAGGCAAGCGGGAAAACGCCGCCGACAAACTGGCTCAGCGCCGTCGCAGCCGCTGCACCGGCAAGCTTATATTCCTGCGGCAGCAGCATGACCAGCACGCAGTCCAGCACCATATTCGTCACACCGGACAGGACCGTAACGACCAGTCCGAGATGCGGCTTCTCCGCCGTGACAAAGAAGCTCTGAAACAGAAGCTGGAGAATGAAAAACGGCAGCGCCAAAAGGACGATTCTTGCATAAAGGACGCAGTTTTCCAGCAGCTCGCCCTCCGCACCGAGAAGCGCGGAAAGCGGGCGGGCAAACACAATGCCCGGCACGGAAAAAACGATACCCAGTCCGAAGGCAAGATAGACAAACAGGGAAAAGTACTCGTTCGCCCGCTCCTTCTCCCCCTCGCCGAGGGTCCGCGCGACGATTGCCGTGCCGCCCGTGCCGAGCATAAAGCCGACGGTCGAAAGGATCATCAGTGCGGGCATGATGAGATTCACGGCGGCGAACGGTGTCTTGCCCGCAAAGTTGGAAACGAAGAAGCCGTCCACCACACCGTAGATCGACGTAAAAATCATCATTGCGATCGACGGCAGCGTAAATCGGAGCAGTCTTCGGTAGGTGAAGTGATCGGAAAGCTGAATTCTCATAAATTCTCCAAAAAAGCTTGCAACATCGACGAAACGGCACAGCCGCAGCCATGCCGTTCCGAAAAGATCAAATTGCAGTGCTAAAATATGGGATTACTTGCCCATGTTCATCTGAGCGGCGACCTCGGCAGCGAAGTCCTCCTGCTTCTTTTCGATGCCCTCGCCCTTTTCGAAGCGAACCGCATCGACGAACTTCACGGAGCCGCCCAGCGCCTTGGCAGCGCTGTTCATATACTGCTCGACGGTCATGCTGCCGTCCTTGACGAAATCCTGCTGGAGCAGGCAGTTCTCCTCGAAGAACTTGTTCATCTTGCCGGCAGCGATCTTTTCCTTGACCTGCTGAGGCTTGTTTGCCATCTTTTCGTCGTTGTCCATCTGCGCGACGAGGATCTTCTTCTCCTCCTCGAGAATGTCCTCGGTGACATTGCTCTTGTCCCAGAAGCGGGGATTCAGCGCGGCGATCTGCATTGCAACATCCTTGCCGATCTGCGTTGCGTCGATACCGCCCTCAACCTTGAGGTTGACGAGAACGGCGATCTTGCCGCCGGCGTGGACGTAAGCGACGCTGGTGTTGTCCGCGAAGCGGGCAAAGCGGCGGATCTGAAGGTTCTCGCCGATGGACATGACCTTCTCGGGCATGGTCTCGGCAACGGTCAGATCCTTGCCGGGGTACTTGCAGTTCATCAGAGCCTCAACATCGGCGGGAGCGCTCTCGATGACGACCTGTGCAATGTCCTTAACGAACGGGACGAACAGCTCGCTCTTCGCGCAGAAGTCGGTCTCGCAGTTGACCTCGACGACAGCGCCGACGCCGTTCTCTACGGT
>URWG01000095.1 GCA_900551495.1 uncultured Eubacteriales bacterium | reverse complement strand
CGGTCGCCCTCGTAGCGCAGCTTCATGGAGAAAAACGGCACCTGCCGCTCCATCAGCGCAAGAAAAAGGCAGTCGCCCTCCCACTGCGGCAGCGCGGCAAAGCGCTCCTTCGGGATCCACTCCGGCACGCCCTCGTCGCAGTCGGTCAGCTCGCCCTCAAAGCCCGTGGCGTGGAACAGGTGCATATACTCCCCCTCCCAGCGGTCGGAGACAAAGGTGATAATGCCGCAGTAGCGATACGCCGTCAGCGTCAGTCCCGTCTCCTCGCGCACCTCGCGGAGCAGACACTCCTCGGGGCTTTCGTTCTCCTCGAACTTACCGCCGACGCCGACCCACTTATCGCGGTTGAGGTCGTTTTCCTTCTTAACGCGGTGCAGCAGCAGATAGCAGCCGTCTTTTTCAATATAGCACAGTGTCGTATTCTTCATTTTTTCTCAAACACCAGTTCGTCGTAGCCCGTTTCGCTGTCCTGCTCCACGCCGAAGCGCCAACCGTCAAGAATGCCGATGACCAGCTCACAGGTGGTATTGATGATGCAGCCCTCGACCAGGTGCCCGCCGACGGCAGACAGATCCTCCTTGGACAGCGCGATATGCAGATGGCAGCGCGTGCGGCTGACCGTCCCGTTCAGGCTGACGATCTCGCACGGCTCGTCGATCGTTTTCAGCTTGACGCCGCTTGCATCCCGCACGACCCCGCGCGAAATACAGCCGACGGCGGACAGGACCACGCCCGCCTCGATCGCGGCTTCCTCGGCAAGTGCACGGATGCTCCTGAGCAGGTCGTCCCCGCGGTGCAGGCGCTTACAGACCGTTCTCATCCGTCTCCTCCCCGCTTGCCGAAAGAACGGGAATGTCCGCATCGCTGCAAAGAATCACGCGGACGGCGTTATGCAGGTTCTCGACCGTGCAGGAGGCGGCGCCGGGGGCGTGCTCGCCGTCAAGCGTCCAGTCCATATCGGGCGCACCCTCCACCGTCACGCGGGCGGTAGAGGAAAGCGTCAGCATCGGCGTGTCATACTTCTGCGACAAAAGGGAGACGACGCAGTTGCTCAGCTCAATGGCGTTTTTCGGCTTGCGGATGAGCAGCAGCTCAAATACGCCGTCATTCATATCCACCAGCTCCGGCGCAAGCGTCAGAACGCCGGCAACGGAGGTCGAATTGCTGATCGCGCCGAAAATATAGTCGTCCTCATACACCGCGCCCTCCGCCGTGGTAAAGCGCAGGTGCGTGCTGCGGATAGCGGCGACCTCCTTGACCCCCGCCAGCAGGTACGCCAAATGTCCCAGCGCATTTTTCATGCTCTGCGGCGTGGCATAGGAGGTACGGGTAAAGGCGCCGAAGGAAGCGATATAGGAAAAATAGCGGTCATTGAATTTGCCGACATCGAGACGGCGCGGCGTTCCCGCGACGATTGTCTCCGCCGCCTGCAGCAGATTCTTCGGGATCTTCAGGCTGCTGGCAAAATCGTTGGTGCTTCCGGCGGGGATGTAACCGATCGGCGTGTCCGTTCCGGAGGCGCAGATGCCGGAGATGACCTCGTTGAAGGTGCCGTCGCCGCCGATACAGACAACCGCGTCAAACTCCGCCGCCCGCGCCGCCGCGACCTCGGTGGCATCTCCGCGTGCGGCGGTCATGTACGTCGTCACGTCGCAGCCGCCGCGGTTGAACACGGCAATAATATCCGCCAAAACGCGGTTTGCCCGTTTCTTCCCCGAGCAGGGGTTCATTAAGAGCAGTAATTTTTTCATGGCATCAGAAAATCATCTTACGGAGCAGAACGCCGAGCAGGAACAGCGCGATCAGCACGCCGACGCCCAGCATCAGCCAAATTTCCTTCGATTGAGGCTTGCGCAGACGGAAGGGCAGGATGTACAGCAGCCCCGTCACGCCCAAAAGCCCGCACAATGCAATGCGGAAGCCCAATTTTTCAAACAGCCGCGCAAAAAGCGTGATTTCGTCGTAGTACATGCAAAATCCGCTGATGATGCAGAAAAACAGCGGGAAGATCAGCGCCGAGGCGGTGATCGGAAGTCCGGTATAGTTCTTGCGGCACTCGTCCGTCTCCTGCTGGCGCAGCTCCTCGGTGACGTTAAAATACGCGAGGCGGATCAGCCCAGCCAGCACGAAGAACGCCGCAAACACGAACACATACCACCGCGAACGGCACAGCGAGATGGAGATCACCGCCGGAAGCACGCCGAACGCCACCACATCGCTCAGCGAGTCGATCTGGATGCCGTAGCTCTTCTCCTCCTGCGTGCGGTTTTTCTTGGTGCGGGCGACCTTTCCGTCAAACATATCGCAAAGCCCGCAGAACAGCAGGCAGAGCGTCGCGATAATGGGGTGTCCGCACATCGTCAGCGACATGCCGGCGATCGCCGACAGCAGGCTCATGTAGGTCAAAATGACCGTGTAATCGTAAATTCCAATCATATCTTTCTCCTCAGCGAAAGCGCAAAGGCTTTTTTGTACACTCGATCGTCGTACTGTTTATTATCTCTCATTCGTCGCAATTCGTCAAGGGGTGTCTTTAATAAAAGGTTCAGAATTCACCCGCGGCATACATCAGCGCGGACAGAGCGCAGAGCGGCGCCGTCTCACAGCGCAGGATTCGTCTGCCGAGGGTGCAGATCTGCAATCCCGCAGCGGCGGCTCGGTCGATCTCCTCCGTGCTGAAGCCGCCCTCCGGTCCGGTCAGAAGCGCAGCGGTGCGGAAGGGCGCAGCCTCGATCGCAGCGCGGAAGGTGCGGCTCTGCTCGTTTTCATAAAAGCAGACGGCAAGCTCCGCCTTCGCCGCCCGTTCCAGCGCCGCCGCATAGGAGGGCAGCGCCAGCACCTTGGGGACCCGTCCGCGTCGGGACTGCTCGGCAGCGGAGGCTGCGATCTTCTGCCAGCGCTCAAGCTTCTTTTCCAGCGCCCGCTCCTCCGGTCGGGAGACGCAGCGGCTCGACGGGAAGCACACCAGCTCCGCCGCGCCCAGCTCCGTCGCCTTTTGGATGACGTGCTCAAATTTATCCGCCTTGGCAAACGCCATATAGACCGAGCATTCGACCGCCGCCTCGCTCCGCGCGGGAACGACCGCATGTACCGCAAGGCTGATCTGACCGACGGCGACATCGGAGACGGTGCAGCGGTAATCCGTGCCGCTGCCGTCGCAAACGGTGACCTCATCGCCGTTTTTCAGCCGCAGCACCCGTGCATGGGCAGCGTTCTCACCGGTCAGGACCATAAATCTCGTATTCACCTCATGCGGGGAAACAAAAAAGTGTGGCATAAGCTCACCTCAAAAAGCAGTTTTCTACATCTTTATTGTAGCAGAGAGAGAAAAAAACCGCAAGCCCGAAAAAAGGTGTTGACAAAGCGGAAAATACTTCGTATAATAGCAGAGCAAATTGCAAATGCGAGTGTGCTGGAATAGGTAGACAGGCACGTTTGAGGTGCGTGTGACAACCGTCGTGTGCGTTCAAGTCGCATCACTCGCACCAAAAAGAGCACGCGTGGCGTGCTCTTTTTGTATATTTCAGCCTTTGAAGCGTCGGTTTGCCGCACGAAAACACCGTCGATGACGGCACCCCACCCTTGCGGCATAATCCCCGTTTGCCGGGAAAGGAGATCTATCGTATGAAGCGTCCTTGCTGCCTGATAGCTTGCCTCGTCGTTTTGCTTCTCGCGGGCGGCTGCCGGTCCGACTCCCCCGCAGTCACTCTGCGCGCCGGACGATATAACATGGTGGGAGAGCCGTCCGCGTCTCTTTTCCCCTCCGAAACGAACAGCGAATATCAGCAGGCGGCTTCCTCTCTCGACGACGAAGGCTTCGTTGAAAGCAACGACGAGTTTTTTCAGCCGGCACTTACGCTCAACCTTGACGACAGTAGCTTTGTCCTCAGCCTCTCCCCGTTCGTTTCCTATGCCGTGGTCGGGAATTTTGAGCTGAAGGGCAACCGGCTGATTGCGACCTCGCAAGGCGGTGTCTATTCCTTCGAGATCAGGGACAGCGAAACGCTTGTCCTGATAAGCACCGAGGGCAACGTTCAGTTCAAGCCGACCGACGGTACCTCGTTCGTATACGACCCGAGCGTTGAATGATCGTAAAGCGCACGTCCTGCACAAAACTCCGTGCAGGACGCTTTTTATTCCCCACCAAACGGTGTTCTGTAAAAGCTGTGTGTGTCGAGTACGCCGTCATACCCGTTCCATTCAAGGTGATCGATGAAACGCTTCGCGATCCGCTTCGGCGTGTATCCCCTGTAATCCCAGTCCTCGCCCGGCTCCGCGTCCGTGTATTCCGCTATATCGTTTGCCAGTCCTTCGACGGTCCCCGCAACATACGGTCTTTTGATGTCCAAATACGCCGCGATCGTGTGCTTTGTCCTCGCACGCTCCTTGACCTTGGTGGCGCTCGTATTGAACCAGTGCCCGACGTGCGCCGTCGCCGCGAGCAGGGGAGTTGACGCATTATCGTCCGTCATCCCGCCGAGCTTCTTTCGGTCGAATACCGTGAACTGTTCGTTGGTCGTATGGTAGACCTTGACGAGCTTTCCGTCTCCGTCCCACCGATTCCACGGCTCCATGCGCGCTTCGCTGTCCTCCAGCGCCGCCTCCGCCGCAGCGTCCACCATCTCCTGCAGCCGCTTTGTCTCCTCCTCGGAAGCCGTCCCGTCCCGGTATTTCTCGGCAAGGGAGAGGTATTCTCCGTCGCTCTCGTTCGCAAGAGAAAATTTTACTCCTCCCCCTTGACTTTTCTCCGTACCTTGGCGTATACTATTGGCAAGGTTGGAGTTCTGTTCCGCGCCTCTGATTTTCAGAGAGTGCACTTGAGCGTCTCCAACTTTTTTTATTTTGCCCTTCGTAGCATAGAGAATTGTTCGACCATCCCTCGTTTTAGCTATATCGAAAGTGAGATTATAGATAGCACCGTTCCTTGCGTTGACCACATTAGCGTTTCTGTGTATCCATCCATGCTCATCGAGCCACCCGTGAGTGCTTTCGCCCGTGTAATACGGATTGCTTTCCTCTGAAATCTCTGCAATTTCATCGATATGTATCACTGCAAGTTTACTTATATTGTCTGATGTCTCGTACAGCTCCGAAAGTACCGGATGTACATTTCCGCCTTTTTTTACTCTGTCCCGCTTTCCCGCAAGCTGCACAGACTGTGAATTACCCTTTTCGTCCTGCACCGTCATAATAAGCGGCGAGTTTTCAGCTCTGCTCTCAACATACTGCTTAAGCTTTTGCCCCCAGTTTCTTGGTGATATTCCATCGAAGAAGTCTGTGTCAAGAAGAACGGCGTTTTCGTATCGCTTCCCGTTTTCATCCGTAAACGGCTCAACGATGCTATAGCCGTCACCACGTTCCGCCAGCACCGTATCCTCGTTCCCGTAGTCCGGCGCGGTTTCCTTTCGCTGCTCTGCGGTCAGCCCTCGGCGATTTTCGCTGTCTCTCGCTTCGATCTCTCCGGCGGTGTTGCGGTACAGTCGGTAATATTCCTCGCTCGGATTCCCGATTTTTCGGTCAAGATCCAGCAGCTTTCGGAACCATTCGTTTTGCCACAGCTCCTCGTAGAGCTTGTCCTGCTCCGCTTCCAGCCTTGCGTATTTTCTGCCGTCCTCGCTGTTTTCGTCTGCAAGGAACAGCCGTCCCAGCTCCCGCTCCAGCTCCGTATACCGGATATAGCGGTTCTGATTCTCGCGGCTTAACCCGTTCAGAAGATCGTCATACCGCTTTTGCAGACGCTCGGAGACGGAGGTCCCGTTTTCGTAGTCCTTCCGCGCCCAGTATTCCGGGCTGGACCCGCCGGAGAAGCCCTCGTATTTTTGAATCGCGTGCTGGATTTCGTGAATCAGCGTTTTCTCCGGCGCGTTTTTCAGCTTGCCGCTCAGGTGAATCGCGTTTTCCTTCGCAGAATAGTAGCCGTTTTCTCCGTCCTCCATTTTTTCGAAGATAATTTCGGTGTTGCGCAGCTCCGGATATGCCGCAAACAGCGCATCATGCCGCAGGTAATCCGCAAGTACCTTTCCCTCGGAGTAATCCCGACTTTCTTTTCTCGCTTCCAGCGCAGCAGCATAATCCTCGAACGCGCTTCCGAATTCGTCGGCAAGCTGACGGTACAGGGCTTCGTCAAAGCTGCCACCGTTCGCCTCATTGATGTATCGTCTGAGAGCGCTTCTCTGCTGTTCCGTCATTTCTCTGCCTGTCAGCACGTTCCAGCTTCGGTTATATTCGCGCATCGCCGTGCTGCGGTCGATTCCTCGCCGTTCGCCGCTTCGCTCAAACCGCATCCCGCTGTCATCGATCTCAAAGCGCCACTTGCCGTCTCTGCCCTTGTGCCAGCCGGTCGCCTTGCGGATGCTTTCCATGTCCGCGCCGATGGTTTCCATCTCCTGTGCGTCCCGCAGCGCCTGTACATTGGCAGTTTTCGCCCGCTCTCCCGCAAAGGAGAGCTTCGTCTTTCCGTCGTCTCCCACGCCGCGCCTTGCAAGGGCTGCGGCGTTTTCGTTTGTCGGTGGAATATACCTCGGCGAATCCGCCGCCCGCTGCACCGTTTCGCGGTACTGCGCCGTGTTCGTGCTGCGGAAGCGGTTCATTCCCGCGTAGGCGTCGGCGAGGATTTCCTCCTCGACCGTTTCCGTGCTTCCGTCCACCGCGCCGCGATACGTCTGCAAATACAGCTCCGCGATCCGATTGAATTCCGCCTCGTCGAAATTCTTGCGGATCTCGTCCGCAATCTCCCGTACCAGCTCCGGACGCCCGTTTGCCCGATCGTGAAAGAGCTCGTGCTCGATAAGCTGCTCCGGATCAAAGCTCACGCTGTCCGCCTTGGCGACGATCTTCTTCGCCTCGGGGTCATACACGGCTTCCGCGCCGTAGTATTCGCCGTCCCTGCCTGTCACGTTCAGCGGTCCGGCAACGTAGGTGACGGATACGCCCACCTGCCGCGCCCGTTCCGCCGCCTTCTGCATCTCCGGCTCGTATCGGTCCTCGGGAATCACCGCGCAATACGTTTCCGGATCGCCACCCTTGATTACCTCCGAGTTCGCAGTGCTCCTCTATGCTCGGCGCCGTTTCGAAGTATAAGAAGAGTTCCATCCTAAAGGATGGAGTCCGGTCAGTCAAAGGACCTATTGTCTCGAAAATACAGCAGCACATCAGCCTCCCTCTGACGAGGGAGGTGGGCAGGTTATAATTCGAAGTGCAACACCCTGGGACAGGGTGAAAAAAAGGGAGAC
>URWG01000094.1 GCA_900551495.1 uncultured Eubacteriales bacterium | reverse complement strand
CCTTGGCTCCACCTTTGGGGGAGCCGGCGCGAAGCGCCTGAGGGGGTTGTAATCCATGCCACAGGCACACCGCCATTATTCACGATTCACTGTTCACCATTCACGATTCACTTGACGATACTGCCTGCAAGCGGGGCGTCGGGGACGCCGCCCCCTGCAAGCGAAAAACGGAAGCGCTATCCTTCAACACCGTAATTAAATTTCAAAACAGTACAAAACGGAGCTGCCCGCTTGTGCAGCTCCGTTTTCCTTTGTTTCATATTTTACATCGGGATCAGCAGCATGGTATCGGCGGGGACCGTCGCTCCCTGCAAGCCGTTTGCCGCTGCGATCGAATCGGCAGAGGTACGCAGGCTCTTGGCAATGTCCCACAGCTCCTCGTCGTGATCGGTACGGCGCAGAATGACCGCCGGCCGCTTCTCCCCCGTCTCCGTCAGCGGCTCGACCGTCCCGCCGCACATACCGCGCAGGCTGTGCTCCGCCGTCGTCTCGACTGTCACCGCCAACGGAACGCGCAGCTCCATTCCCGCCGCGCTTGCCGCCGAAAACAGCTCCCCGCCGCCGAAGTCCGTCATTGCACACTGTCCGTTTTCCGCGACCTCCGTATGCAGCGTCACGGCGGTACGCATCGTCCTGCCCTGCGGTTTTCCCTCCGCATCGGTAAACAGGACGTTGCAGCTCAGCGGCAGCTCCAGCTCCATCGTCGTGCCGACCCGTCGGCGGCTCGGCTCGTCGGCGTAGACCCACGCGTCGATCACCGCGCCCGCGCCCTGTTCGCTCGTCAGGATCGCCGTTTCGCGCAGCGTCTGCCGATCAAGCACGCCGCCGATGCTCCACACATCCCACTGCGGCTCCAGCTCGCCGTCCGTACAGTAGGCATCCTCGATCAGCGCGACCTGCCGCTGTCCGACGGCGGTGCATTGCGCCCGCAGCTCGGCATTGAGGAAAACGCGCCGACTGTCAAGCTGACCGTCCGGCTCCGCCTCCAATGCCGTCAGCGCCAGCGCCGTTTGCAGCTCGCAGTCGTCCAGCTCGCGCTCCATCTCCGCGTACTGCGAAAACGGCACCTCCCACTCGTGCGTACACAGCCCGCCGTCCGTGTCCTCGTAAAGCACGCGCACGACCGCCGTCCCCTTAAACACCGCCTTGCTGCCCACAAGCTTCTGCTCGCCGACCTGCAAACGGCACAGGCATTTCAGCAGCCGCCCGATCGGATTTTTCCCCGCCGGAAGCTCCAGCTCCTCGTCTAGCGGAAAGGTCTTCTCCCCCAGCGCCCCGGGCATCCGCAGCGGCAGCACCGTCCGCTTGAGCCGGAGAGTCGGCGCAGGCGCGGACAGGTCATAGCAAATGTGTGTCTGCTCCGCGTAGACCGTCATCGTGCAGCTCACACCGACACGAAGCAGCACCTTCCGCGAATTGAGCGCACGGGCGTCCACGCTCCGCAGCATACACCGCGTCTGCATGACGCAGGGCGACTGCGTTTGCGGCAGCTCACGCCGCACCTGAAACGGGATCTGCGCCTCGAGCCGCTCGATCTCGCCCGCCTCCGTCACGAACAGCACCCCCGCCTGTACATAGCCCGACACCGCCACGCTGCCGTCGGAGCAATCCTCGCTGCGGAGAAGCACCGTGCCGAAGCTGTCAATGATCCGATCGCAGTCGGCAACGCTGTCCGGAACGATCAGATCCGCCGTCTGCTCCATTGAAACCGTCTCGGAAAAGACCTTTGCCGGATAATCCAGCCGATTTTCCTGAAAAACAAGCTCCATTTCCTTCACCCCTTGTTCGTTCTGCGAAATATATATTCCCCGTCGGACAGGTTTATTCGCAGCTTGTCAAAAAAGTCTCGGCAGACTTCTTTGATAAGCTGCTCTCAAAATTGCAAGCAGAAAATCATTTTGCAATTTTTTCGCTGCGGCGGGGTTATTCAAATCATCGCTGCCGAAAAATCAGCAGCTCCGCTTCTGCGCCCACAGCAGACCGCACAGCAGCAGCCCGATCCCCAGCGCCGCAAGGATCACCTCCGACGAAAACAGCAGCGACAGCAGCAAGCCCGCGCCGAGCGCCATCAAAATCGAGCCAAGCAATTCGTTTTTTCTGCACATAAAAACCGCCCCCGACACAGCCTATGTGTCGGGGGCAGCTTTCATTCCGGTGATTTCAGCTCCCACGGTTTCAGTTCCTTTGCGCTCTCGTAGAGTCGAACGTAGCTCTCATAGCGCGTCGGCTCGAGCAGCCCGTCGGCAAGCGCCTGCGTGACCGCGCAGTCCGGCTCGCGCAGATGGGCGCAGTCATGGTAGCGGCATTTTCCCAAAAACGGCGCAAAATCCGGGAAGGCATATTGCAGATTCTCCTTGAGCACCAGCTCCATCCGCTCCGTGTCGAAGGAGGAAAAGCCCGGGGTGTCGATGGCAAAGGTATCCTCGCCCAGTGCGTATAGCTCAACGTGACGCGTCGTATGCCGTCCGCGTCCGAGCTTCTCGGAGACTTCGCCCGTCTCAATGGCAAAGCGGCGGTCGAGACAGTTGAGGACACTGCTCTTGCCCACGCCGGAGTTGCCGGTAAAGGCGACTGTCTTTCCCCTGATCGCCGCGTGCAGCGCCTCGATCCCCTCGCCCGTCTCCGCGCTGGTGGGGAATACGGCAAAGCCCGCGTGCCGATAGATCGCAATCAGCCGCTCCGCCGCCGTCAGGTCGATCTTGTTGACGCACAGCAGCACCGGCACGCCTCGGTCGCCCGCGATCGCACAGACCCGATCGATCAGGAAGGGGTCCGTCACGGGATTTGCGCCCGAAGCCAGCACCACCAGCGCGTCTAAATTGCTGACCGCGGGACGGAGGAAGCTGTTCTTGCGCGGCAGGATCGTCGCGACCGTTCCCTTGCCGCGTTCGACGGAGATCGTCACAAGGTCGCCGACGAGCGGGGTCAAATGCTCCTTGCGGAAAACGCCCCGCGCACGACACTCGACGGTCCTGCCGCCGCAGTCAACGTAGTAAAAGCCGCTCAGCGCCTTCACGATGCGCCCGCTGCATTGTTCTGTCATGCAGTCGTTATCCTCAGGGTGCGGTGGCGGAGCCGACGGTTGCCGCTTCGGTCGGCGGGGTCGTCGGCGGCTCGGTCGGCGCCTCGGTCGGTGCGGTGGTATGCAGCGTCGGGTCGGGTCCGCGTGAAACGTCAATCGTCACGACCGTATCCTTCTTGACTCTGGTGTTGGGCAGCTCGCTCTGCGAAATGACCTTGCCCTTTTCCACCGTTTCATCATAAATCTCCTTGACCTCGTAGCCGAGCTTGGCATCGCGCAGGAGCTGGATAGCATCCATCTTGCTGAAGCCGAGCACCTGCGGCACAAGCACCTTGCCGTCGCCGAGGCTGATATAGAGCGTGATCTGCTGTCCCTTGGTCAGCTCGCTGTCCGCTGCGGGCGAGGTACGGATGACCTTGCCCTCCTCGATGTCGTCGTCCTCCTCCTCGAGGAAAACCATCTTGAGGTTCAGCTCCATTGCCTTGATGCGCGTCTCGGCGTTCTCCTTGGATTCATTGCGCAGGTTCGGCATCTTATTCGAGCCGAGGCTGACATACAGCGTGACCTGCTGATTCTTTTCCAGCTTCGTGCCCGCCTTCGGCTCCGTCCGAACGACGTAGCCCTTGGTAACGGTATCGCTGCCCTCGTCCTCGGTAACGACCTTCAGCCCGAGCTTCAGCGCGTCAAGCTGCTTGATCGCCTCGGCGGAGGATTTGTCGGTAAGGTCGGGCATATCGGAGCTTTCCGGTCCCTTGCTAATCGTAAATGTAACGGTACGTCCCTTGCGGACCTCCTCACCGGCGCGCGGGGTCTGGTCGGTGACATAGCCCTCCTCATATTCATCGCTGAATTCTTCCTTGACGTTGATGAGGTCGAGCTTGAGGTCGGGATAATCGATCGGATCGATGTCCACGAGCCTCTTGCCGACGAAATTCTCCACAAGGACGTTGCCCTCTTGGGTTTCGGAGGTGCTCAGCGGATCCTTCGGATCGTCGGAGCCGCTCGTCAGAACGACGATCAGCACCACGACGAGAATGACCGCCAGCACTGCCGCCGCAATGATGCCGATGGTGATGTTCTTCTTGCGCTTCTCTGCGGCAAGCTCCTTTTCGCGGCGGGCACGTTCGGCACGGCGCTCCTCGGGCGTTCTGCCGTCGGGCTTGGCTGCGCCTCTTGCCGCCGCGTAACGTTCTGCGTCGGAGCGCGTCATGCCGCTGCGGTGCGGCGTAGGCGGCGTCGGCGGGATGATCGGTCCGTTAAAGTGGAAGGTAATGGCAGGATTCTTGCGGAATTCCTCCATGTCGCGCAGCATTTCCGTTGCGGAGGAATACCGCGCCTCGGGGTTGGAGTTCATCGCGTGCATGGTGATCTGCTCGATACCGAGCGGGATACCGGTCATCAGCTCGCTGGGCAGACGCGCCCCGCCGTTGATGTGCTGGATCGCCACGGCAACGGGTGTCTCCCCGTCGTAGGGCATCCGACCGGTGAGCATTTCGTACATGACCACGCCCAGCGAATACAAATCGCTGCGGCAATCGACGCGCGCACCCTTCGCCTGCTCCGGCGAGATGTAGTGTACCGAGCCGAGCGCCTCCCGCGTGAGCGTGCTCTGCGCCGAGCTGATTCGGGCGATGCCGAAATCGGCGACCTTAATGCTCCCGTCCTTCAGGATCATGATGTTATGGGGCTTGATGTCCCGATGCACGATGCCGCGGCTGTGCGCGTGCTCCAGCGCCTTGGCGATCTGCATGGAGAAATGCAGCGTCTCGCGCCAGTTCAGGCTCCCCTTCCGCTCCAGATACTGCTTGAGCGTAATGCCCTCGATCAGCTCCATGACGATGTAATCGATGTCTCCGGTTCGGGAGACGTCGTAGACGCTGACGATGTTCGGATGCGACAGCATCGCGACCGCCTGCGACTCGGCGTGGAAGCGACGGCGGAACTCCTGATTCCGCGAAAAATCGTCCTTCAGAATCTTCACCGCCACCAGTCGGTTCAGCCGATGGTCCAACGCCTTATACACCACCGCCATGCCTCCGGCACCGATCGCCTCAAGAATTTCATAGCGGTTGTCCAGCAATCTGCCGATATAATTTTCCATAGCAACTCCTATCCGCTGCTGCGGACCGTTCTCAAACGGCGAACGGCTGCCGAGATAATTCTGTTTCTTTCTGTCGGTCACAGCGCGATCAGCACCGAGGTCACATTGTCCGGTGCCCCGCGCTCCTTGGCAATCTCCAGCAGGCGCTGGCAGCAGTCGGCTTTGTTCGCCCCGTGCGCCACCTCAAACAGGATCTCTTGATCCGCCAAAAGGTTGCTCAGCCCGTCCGAGCAGAGCAGAATATTGTCGTTTTTTCCCGCCTCGACGCGGAAAACGTCGGCAAGCACCTGCGTCCCCGTCCCGACGGCGCGGGTAATCAGATTCTTACTCGGGTGGGTCTTTGCCTGCTCCGGGGTCAGCTCGCCGCGCCGCACCATCAGCTCCACGACCGAATGGTCCGTCGTGATGCACCGCACGCCGTCGCCGTTGATGAGATACGCACGGCTGTCGCCGATATTGAGCACCAGCGTGCCCCGCTCGCAGACGAGCGCGGCGACAAGCGTCGTTCCCATGCCCTCGTAGTCCGGACTGATCTGCGCGTGCTCGTATACCGAGATATTCGCCAGCGTCGCCGCCGAGCGCAGCATCCGTTCCAGCTCGTCGAGCGTCATATCCGGGGAGAAGGAACGCTCGATCTCTCCCGAAAACACCTCGCAGGCAAGTCTGCTGGCAATATTGCCGGCTCTCGCTCCGCCCATGCCGTCGCAGACCAGCGCCGCCAACGCATCGTTCGGCAGCGTCAGGATCCGAAAGGCATCCTGATTTTGCTCACGGACATTTCCGACATCGGTCAGTCCCCAAGCCTCCATAGGGCTTCACTCCCTTCCGAAGATAACATTTTTTGTTACGAGTTCTGTTGATTGTGCTCACATGCAGTATCGTCTGTGAACCGCTACGCCCTGCCCTGCTCAAATTGCCGCCGAAGCTGACCGCAGGAGGCGTTGATGTCGCTGCCGAGCGTTCTGCGGACGGTCGCGGGAATTCCCGCCTCCTCCAGCGTCTGCTGAAAGCGCCGCACCGTCTCCGGCAGGCTCGGCTTCAAGGGGCTTTCCTCCACGTCGTTGAGCGGGATGAGATTGACGTGCGCCGCGATCCCCTTCAGCCGCCGAATCAGCAGCCGCGCCGTCTCCGGCGTATCGTTGACGCCGCGGATCATGGCGTATTCAAAGGAGATGCGCCGCCCGGTGGCTTCGAAATAGCGCTTGCACGCCGCCAGCAGCGTCTCCACATTATATTTACGGTTGATCGGCATAATGCCGTTTCTGACCTCGTCTGTCGGCGCGTGAAGCGAGACGGAGAGCGTCAACTGCAAATTCTTTTCCGCCAAAAGGTCGATCTTATCCACCACGCCGCAGGTCGAGAGGCTGATGTGCCGCATTCCGATGTTCATTCCCTCGGGGCTGTTGACCAGCTCCAAAAAGCGCAGCACCGCGTCGAAATTGTCCAGCGGCTCGCCGATGCCCATTAAAACGATGTTGGAAACGGGCAGTCCGGAATCCATCTGCGTAAAGAGCACCTGATCGAGCATCTCCGAGGGCAGCAGCCGCCGCACCAAGCCTCCGCGCGTCGAGGCGCAGAAGGCGCAGCCCATCCGACAGCCGACCTCCGAGGAGATGCAGACGGTATTGCCGTGGCGGTAGCGCATCAGCACGCTCTCCACGCAGTTGCCGTCGCGCAGCCGCCAGAGGTACTTGATCGTTCCGTCCTTCTTCGATTCCAGCCGCCGCGCCGCCGTCGGACACGCCAGCTCATATTCCGTTTCCAGCCGCTCCCGCAGAGCGCGGGAAATATCGGTCATCTCGTCGAAGCTCCGCACGCCCCGATGCAGCCATGTGTACACCTGCTTGGCGCGGAATTTCGGCTCGCCGAGCGCCGACAGCTCTGCCGTCAGCTCGGGCAGCGTCATGGATTTGATGTCCTTCAAACTAAGCTATCCTTTCTTTCGCAGCTTTGCCACAAAGAAGCCGTCCGTCCCGTGGTCGCACGGGAGGAGGGTCGTCATTGCCGCCGCGGGCAGTCCCGCGCCTTCGGGATAGACCGCCGCCTCCGGAACGAATTCCGAATGCTTCCGCAAAAACGCCTCGACCACCGCTTCGTTTTCCCGCCGCAAAATGGTGCA
>URWG01000093.1 GCA_900551495.1 uncultured Eubacteriales bacterium | reverse complement strand
TTGATGACGGATGCGATCAGGGAATCCTCCGCTGCCCGCTCGACATCCGTATTGTCGGGGATGCAGTTTTCCAGCTCGGACAGGGCAATCTCAACCTGACCGGAGCCGCGTTTTGCGACGGAATTGCGTTTGTAACGGTTGAGCGCGAGATTGCGGGTGATTTTTCCGAGATATGCCGCCAGATGATTCGGTCTTTGCGGCGGGATGCTGTTCCATGCCGCAAGCCACACGTCGTTGACGCACTCGGAAACGTCCGTCTCGTCACGCAGTATCCGTGAAACGATCGAGCGGCAATACAGCTCGTAGGCTTGCTGCACCTGCTCGATCGCCGCCTCGTCCCGCCGCAGAAACAGACGGACGATCTCTCGGTCCTTCATTCCCTCACCTCCTCGCCCCATTACTCGGAAAAACTCCCTCGGGGTTGCAAAAGGAATCAAAAAAAGTAAAATTTTCCCGCCTGTCCTCCGACAGGCGGGATAATCAGCGTGTCGAAAAACCTCCCCTGTGTCATTCCGAGGAGGGCGTAGCCCGACGTGGGAATCTCATGTGAAATGTTTCGAATTCGCCAAAGCTTATCGAAATTTCAAAACAATTCTGCGAGATTGCCACGGGTGCAAACACCCTCGCAATGACAGGCTTGGTACTTTTTTTGACAGTCTTATTACCCCGCCTGTCCTCCGACAGGCGGGATGAAGCTTTATTCGGTCTTTTCGTTGAGCTTCCGGTAAAGGTCCGTCATGCGCAGCAGCACCGTCGCCGCCTCCGCACGGGTCGCCGTGCTCTTCGGGGCAAAGCGGTTGTCCTTCATGCCCTTCATAAGCCCCGCCTGCACCATTGCCTGCACGCTCTCCTTCGCCCAGCGGGAGATCTCGTCCTTATCGGCAAACTTCAGTTCGCCCGCCACCGTTCCCAGACGGAGCTTTCCCGCCGCACGGTTCAGGATCGTGCACATCTCCTCGCGGTTGATGCTCTGCTCGGGCAGGAACGTGCCGTCGCCGTAGCCCTTGACGATACCCTCCTTTGCCGCCCAAAGCACGGCATCGGTGTACCATCTGCCGTTTTCTACGTCGGTAAAGACGTTTTCACCCGCCTCCGCCGTCGTTCCGAGCTGCTGCACCACGCGGTAGAGCATCGTGACGAACATCGCGCGGGTCAGCGAGCTGTCCGGCTCGAAGCAATAAGAGCCCAGCCCCTTGAGCAGTCCCTGCGACACGGCGCGGTCCATGTCGGCAAAATACCACGCCGTATTCGGCACGTCGCGGAACAGGTTGCCGTTTTTCGTCACATACATCCGCTCGGCCTTCGTCGCGATCCCTTCGCCCATGACGCAGTAGCTCAGCACGCCGTCAAAGCAGGCGATCGGCGCGGTATAGGCGTTGCTCGAAGCAGTCGGCGTGCTGCCGTCGGTCGTGTAGCGCAGGTCGGTCTTTTCATTCGGATTGGTGATGACGATTTTTCCGTCCTTCACCTCGAGCGTCGGCTCGACTGCGGGAACGCCGTCAATCTCCTTGGTCATCACCGTACTGCGGCTGCCGTTAAGGTTCTTGGAGGCGACCGCCTTGACCGTCGTTCCGACCGTGACGTCAAATTCACCGAGGTAGAGCTTGCCGTTCAGCGCGGGGTCGGAGCCGTCGGTGGTGTAGTAGATGTCCATGCCGTTCTGCGCAGTCAGGCGGGCGGCAATCTTGCCGTAGCCCTTTTGCAGCGTCAGCTCCGGCGCGGTGATCGGTCCGAGGTCGGTGCCGTTGGGCTTGCAGGAATAGTAGCGCTCGCCGTTATTCAGCGGGACATTGCGGCGGCGGAACAGCTCGTTGATCGTCACGAATTCGTAGCCCTGATCGAGGAGCTTGTCAATGGCGTTCAGCGCCCCGGGGACCGTCGTGGAATGGATGTCGTGCGCAAGAACAATCGCGCCGTCAAACGCGCCGGAGACGATATTCTTACACACCGTATCGGAATTGCGGTACTTCCAATCCAGCGGATCGACCGACCAAAAGATCGCGGGCTTGCCGATGATCTCCAGGGTACGGCTCTTATAGTCGCCGTAGGGCGGGCGGAGCGCATAGTTGAAGTTCATGCCGAGATGCCCGTTGAGAATATCGTCGGTCGTGTCAAGCTGCCAATGCACCTTTTCGTCGGACAGCGTGGACAGTGTGGGATGATCGTATGTATGCTGCGCGATCTGATGTCCCTCCGTATAAATACGGCGCACCGTCTCGGGATAGTTTTTTGCGTTCTGACCGACCATAAAGAAGGTCACCTTAACGCCGCGCTCCTTCAAGCCGTCGAGCAGCGTCGCCGTATACGGTCCCGGACCGTCGTCAAAGGTCAGGGCGATCAGCTTCCCGCCCGTCTTCGCCGAAGCCGTCAGCGGCAGCAGTGTCAGCAGGCACGCCGCCGTCAGCAGAATTGCCAGTAATCGTTTCATCTTCCGTTCCTCCGTATTCTGTATCTCTTGGAGGCAAGTGTCCGTCGCCGTCAAGAGCGACACTCGCCCATTGCCTGCCGAACGCCGTAATCTGTGTCATAACGTCCAGCCATTGGGGAAATTTGACCGCTTCCTCCGGTGGGAAAGCGACTGTATTGCCGTCGTCCGTCCGTCGCAGCAGGCAGAAATCGACCGCCACACCGTCCAGCTCACCGCGCCACGGCGTCCATTCGCTGCGCGGATACTCCGAGGCGAGCGCACCGCTCGGCTCCGCGATGAAATGACGCGACGCAATGCGTGCCGAAAGCCGTCCGTCCGCGTCGGGAATCCCGATGTATTCCGACGTCAGCCCTGTTAAGACGTAAATTCGCAGCGGGCGTTCCGGCTTTTTTTCAAAATTGCATGAAAAATTCCAAAACAGTCCCTCGCGCTGCCCGATCAGCGTTCCGATCGGCTCCGTTCCGTAAAAAATCGTAAGCTCCATAGTCTTATCCCTCCCGCACAGTATATGCGGGAGGGCTTGCCGCTTGTCAAAAAGTTGCTCCGAGTTTCCGACAGGGAAATCCTACGCTTTCGGAAGACCGAAGCTGACCGCTATGGCATCATCCACCCGATTCATCATGCTCTCGTCGAGTCTGCCCATATGCTCACGCAGCCGGCGCTTGTCGATCGTCCTGATCTGCTCGAGCAGCACCACAGAATCCTTCGTCAGACCGACAGACTTCCCGATCAGCTCGATGTGCGTCGGGAGCTTGGCTTTGTTGGTCTGGCTGGTAATCGCCGCCGCGATGACCGTCGGAGAGTGCTTGTTGCCGGTATCGTTCTGCACGATCAGGACGGGTCGCGTCCCTCCCTGCTCGCTGCCGACGACCGGGCTGAGATCCGCGTAGAAGATGTCGCCCCTCTTTACCGTTGTATCCATTTGCTTCACGCTCCGTATTTCGTCTCCGTACCGCAACGGTACGTCAACCATATTCTCCCACGCAGAAGCAAGGTTTATTCAGCGGAACTCCATTCCATTGTATGATGCCTCAGACAATATATTGCAAAATCTCCGTCTGATTTTCGCCGTCGAGGTAAATTCTGGGGATGCGCTTGTTAATACCGCACAGAAGCTCGTAGGGTATCGTTCCGAGGCGGGCGGCAAGGCTGTCCGCTTCAATGCAGTCGCCGCCGTCCTCGCCGAAGATCGTCACCACGTCGCCGACCTTCGCCTCCGGCACACGCGTCACGTCAACCATACACATATCCATGCAGATGCGTCCCACCTGCGGGATGCGTTTGCCGTGCAGCAGGAAGGAAATGTTGTTCGAGAAGCTGCGCAAAAGCCCGTCGGCATAACCGATGCCCACCACGGCAATGCGCTCGGGCTGCTCGGTGCAGTAGGTTCTGCCGTAGCTGACGGTGATGTTCGGCTCAAAGTCGCGAATTTGGAAGATCGTCGAGCGAAGCTGCATGACGGGCTTCAGGTCGATCATCCCCCGCAGGTCGGACGAGGGCAGCACACCGTAGGTCGCAATACCCGGGCGGATCATATCCAGCGCGTACTCCGGATAGAGAATGCTCGCGCCGCTGTTGCAGCAGTGACGGATCTCCGGCGCAATGCCGACCGCCTTCATGTCGTCCAGCGCCTTCATAAAGCGCTCAAACTGCGTCCGCGTGAAATTCGCGTCCGCGCCGTCCACGGAATCCGCCACGGGGAAGTGGGTAAAAACGCCCTCGATCAGCAGGTGCTCCATCTGCGCGATCTGCCGCAGCTCCTCAACGGTCTGCGGGTGGTCGTAGGCAAAGAAGCCGAGGCGGGACATCCCCGTATCCAGCTTGATATGCACGCGGATGCGCCGCTTCGTACCGTTCAGACGGTCGTTCAGCCGCTTTGCGTACTCCAAGCTGTGGACCTCCTGCCGCAGATTCATCGCCGTCAGGTCGTCGGCATAAAACGGCGGCGTATAGCCGAGGATCAGGATCGGACCGCGCAGACCGCCGCGCCGAAGCTGGACCGCCTCCTCAATGTTGGAGACAGCCAAATACTCCGCGCCCAGCTCGACCAGATGGCGGCTGATCGGCACGGCGCCGTGACCGTAGGCATCCGCCTTCACGACGCCGAGGAAGCGGCAGTCGGCGGGGATCTTCGCCCGCAGCGCCCGATAGTTGTGATTTAAGTTATCCAGCGAAATATCCGCCCAAGTTCTCTTTAAGTAGTCCATTAATTCAACTTCCGTCAGTTCAATTTGAAGTCCGAAAGCTTCAGCTTCAGAATTCTTCGGTTATTATAGCACACCTCGGCATAAATTGGTATCCCATTTTCAAACCAAGTGTCAATGACGAGCCGTTTCTCGTCAAAATCCTTTTCATATGTTGCGCGGTAGCCCGTCTCGTCTGTTCCCGCGGCAGCCAAGTATTCCTGCCGCCAGCAGCAGACCGCAAGCGCCGGAGCCGCCGCAGGGATGACATTTCCGTCGGCAAGCAGCCCGAAATCCATCGCCATGCCGTCGTAGGTCACCGTCCCGCCGTCGGCGGAGACAAGCGCCGTGATCCCCGCAAGCGTCTGCGGCTGCGTTACCTCGAAGCGCACCGCGCCCGTCTCGTCCGCCTCGCAGCGCAGCGTGAATTCATCCGTCGCCTCGCCGTTATCCGCCGTGATGTTTGCCGTAAACGAGCAGCCGCCCGCCTGCACCAGCGCCGCACGAAATTCGATCGCCGGAGCCAGCAGATTTTCCGCCCCGCCGCAGCCGCACAAAAGCAGCGCCGTCAGGAGCAGCAGTACCATAATTCGCCGCAAAAGTCTGCACATCCCTATCGCAAAAGTCGCGGCAGCCGCAAAAGAAGGTCGGACGGCAGCATCCCGTACTCCCCGCAAAGCGCAGCAGCACGGTCAGCTGCGGCACCATGCAGGTACACCGCACAGGAAGCAGCTTCAAACGCAGGCAGACGGCAGGCCAGCAGGGCCGCCCCAAAAGGGCGGTAACGACCCCCGCCAGCACGTCCCCGCTGCCGCCGGTCGCCATCCCGGGGTTGCCGCAGCGATTTTCGAAGCAGCCCTCCGCACCGACGATCAGCGAGCGGTGTCCCTTGAGCAGGAGCGTTGCGCCCGTCTGCGCGTAAAATTCCTTTGCGGCGGCAAGGCGGGAGGTCGTGTACGCCCCGAACAGTCTGCGAAATTCGCCCTCGTGAGGCGTGACGATCACCGGGCAAGCCGCGCCGCGCAGTACATCTATATGCCCCGCGAGAGCATTTATGCCATCGGCGTCCAGCACGACGGGACAATGCGCCTGCGACAGCACCGCCCGCACCAGCTCCGCCGTCGCCGCCGACTGTCCCATGCCGCAGCCGATCAGACACGCGTCGCAGCGCTCCAGCCGCTCCAAAGCCTGCGGAATCGCGTCGGCGGAGAATTTTCCCTCCTCCGAGGGCAGCGGAACGACCATCGGCTCCAGCAGCCGCGCGGCAACGATCGGATAGACCGCCTCGGGCACGCAGGAAAAGACCAGTCCCGCGCCGCTTCTGACCGCAGCCTGTGCCGCCAGCACGGGCGCACCGGTGTAGCCCACGCTGCCGCACAGGAGCAGCAGCCTGCCGTAATCGCCCTTATGCGAGTTGCGCCGTCGCTCGGGCAGCCACCGCCGAAGCGTGTGCGCATCGACGCGGCGCAGCGGAACCGAAATTCTTGCCATTTTTCCGCCTCCTTTGTCATTTTCGGATATATTATACTGTTTGGCGAAAAAATAGTCAATCATTGCTTGCAAACGGCGAAAATATGTGATAAAATCACCGATGAATACAGCAAAAAGGCAATGATCGGGTCGTCTGCCTTCCGGAGCGGTTTTTCAGAGAGGACGCATTTGCTGCGAGCGTCTGCCGCGGAGGGTTCGGCTTTCCCCCGTGAGTCTCCGACTGAACGCGTCAGGCAAGTAGGCTCGGACGGGTCGCTCCGTTAACGGTCTGAGGTGCGCGGCATACGGAAACCGTCGGCTGCGAATTGCGGGTGGTACCGCGGAAGGTTCCGATACTTTTGTATCAAGGTGTGTCTTTCGTCCCCTTTCGGACGGAGGGCTTTTATTTTTTTGCACGATACTCGAAAAAGGAGAAATACAATGAGAGAACAACTCGAACAGATCAAAACGCAGGCGCTTGCGGACATTCATAACGCCTTGGACGCCGTATCGCTCGACGCCGTGCGCGTCCGCGTGCTGGGCAAGAAGGGCGAGCTGACCGCCGTTTTGAAGCAGATGGGCAAGCTCAGCGCAGAGGAGCGTCCCGTTATGGGTCAGATTGCAAACTCCGTCCGCGCCGCCTTGGAGGAAAAGTTAGAGCAGCGCAAGGCAGAGCTGCAAGCCGCCGCCTTGGAGCGCCGGCTGGCGGAGGAAGCGGTCGATGTGACCATTCCCGGCAAGGAGGTCGATATGGGGCACCAGCACCCGATGAACAAGGTCCTGCAGGAGGTCAAGGAGATCTTCATCGGCATGGGCTATCAGATCGTGGACGGTCCCGAGGTCGAGGAAGCCGACTATAACTTCACCCGCCTGAACATCGAGGAGGGGCACCCCTCCCGCGACCGCTCCGACACGTTCTATTTTAATAACGACGATTCCGTGCTCCTGCGCACACAGACCAGCCCGATTCAAATTCGCGTGATGGAAAATCGTCAGCCTCCCATCCGTATTCTCGCGCCCGGGCGCGTGTTCCGCAAGGACGAAGCCGACGCGACACATTCGCCGATGTTCCATCAGATCGAAGGCTTGGTCGTGGATGAGGGCATCACCATGGGCGACCTCAAGGGCGCGCTGGAAACGCTCATCAAGCGGCTCTACGGCGAGGATGCCGTCGTCCGCTTCCGCCCGCACCACTTCCCGTTCACCGAGCCGAGCTGCGAGGT
>URWG01000092.1 GCA_900551495.1 uncultured Eubacteriales bacterium | reverse complement strand
CCATAAAAAGCAGAACGGCGTATTTTATGTAGGTCAGCGGCTTCAGCCTTTTGGTGGACAGTTTTCTGGTCGGGATCTTGTGCAGCAGCTCCTGAAGCCAGCCGAACGGGCAAAGAAAGCCGCAGATAAAACGCCCGAGCAGAACCCCAAGTAATATGAGAAATCCGGTGATATAATAGGAAAAGCTGAATTTTGAAGATCCGACCACCGCCTGAAACGAGCCGATCGGACAGGCACCCGATGCCGCCGGGCAGGAATAGCAATTGAGTCCCGGCACACAAACAGCTTTCCCCTTGCCCTGATAAATGCCACCCTTCAGAAAGTTAGGCAGATGAAGGTTGGTCAGCAGCGCTGCACATGCTTGGAACAGTCCCCGAAAGCGTGAGAGAAACTGCGATACGCCGCCTTTTTTCTTCACATTTTTGTCATCCAATTCCCACACACTCCAGACACAGTCGGATTGCCTTGCTCAGCACGGTATCCGCCTCACCTCGCAAGATCCCGTAACACAGCATCGCGGCTCCGCAGATAAGCAGCGCAACCTGAATTACGGCTTTTTTCGATCGAATCAATTCGGTCACCCCTTTCTTTTGTGTTCTCATTGTAGCACAGAGGATATAAAATCCCTGTTAAGAACGAAAACTTAACAAAAAACTTATCTTCGTGTGGTATAATAACTTTACGCCGGCGGCGGAAAGCCGCCGAAACGCATACTGCGTTTGAAAATCGAAGATTTTCGCACAAAAACATTGAACGGCTAAAAAGGAATTCTTTAGAATTCCAAACGGCGTTGCCGTTTACAGAGCTTGCGCTCTGTTTTTTTGGTATAATAAAGTCGAAAACCCGGAAAAACAACGTAAGGAGATTTCCTATGCATATTTTAGTAGTTGAAGATGAACGCGCGTTATGTGAGACGATCGTCCGCAGTCTCAGACGACTCGCTTACAGCGTGGATTTTTGCCATGACGGAAACAAAGCGATCGAACTGCTCGGTGTGGAGCGGTACGATCTTGTTTTACTGGATCTGAATCTGCCGGGGGCGGATGGGATGACGGTGCTCAGAACGCTGCGGCAAACCGACAGAGATACAAAGGTGCTGATTCTTTCGGCGCGCAGTGAGGTCGCTGACAAGGTGGAGGGGCTGGATGCCGGAGCAAATGATTATCTGGCAAAGCCTTTTCATTTGGAGGAGTTGGAAGCAAGGATACGCAGTCTTACCCGTCGTCAGTTTACACAGAATGATGTGGTTCTTACCTGCGGTAAGCTTTCCTTTGATACTAAGACCCGTATCGCCTCAGCTGACGGACAGGAGCTGTCGCTTACCCGAAAGGAAATCGGGATACTTGAATATCTGCTGCTCAATCAGGGTCGGCCCGTCAGTCAGGAAGAGCTGCTTGACCATGTATGGGATAACAGTGTGGATAATTTCAGCAATTCGATTCGGGTACATATTTCCGCATTGCGGAAGAAGCTGCGTGCCGCACTTGGTTTCGACCCCGTCCGCAACCGAATCGGGGAAGGGTATGTTATGGAGGAAGAGAAATTGTGAAAAAGCTATCCTTGCAATGGCGGTTCACCATAATGACGGTACTTCTTATCGGAGCAACCTGTGTTTTTATGAATGTTCTGATCGGATATTCCGGCAGGCATTATATGGATTCCATCGGCTCTTATATTACGGGCTACGGGGATACGGACAGGGGAGAACCGGAGTATTTTGATCCTGAGCAAAAAAAGCTCGACGAGGAATTGACCATTGTTGTACACGGGGCGCAGGAATCATTTATTACCACCAACTGGTATATCACGGCGGCGGCAACCTTATTCGGCGGTGTCCTTGCGTACTTTTTAAGCGGACACGCGCTGAAGCCCCTGCGCACTTTTACTTCTCAAGTGGAAAAGGTTCAGCTGAACAATCTGACAGATATGAAGATCAACGAAGATGTTCTGCCGGAGTTCCGGCAGTTCAGCCGGTCGTTCAATCAGATGCTTGAACGTCTTGATGAAGGCTTTATCGCACAGCGGCAGTTTACGGGGAATGCCGCTCATGAGCTGCGCACGCCGCTTTCGCTGATGCAGGTACAGCTTGAACTGTTTTCTGCGGAGCATCCCGAGGTATTGCGGGAAACGGCGGATTTTCTGCGCATGCTGCGCGAGCAGACCGAACGTATGACGCAAATGACGAAAACGCTGCTTGAAATGAGTGAGCTCAAGACGGTACCATGCACTGACCGTATTGAATTGGCTCCTATGGTTGAGGAGATCTTTGCCGACCTTGCTCCGCTTGCGGACAGAAACGGCATAATCCTTGAAAGTGAAGGCGACGGAGTTATGATCGGCAGCGACACGCTGATTTACCGTATGCTCTTTAATCTGACTGAAAATTCCATACGCTACAATCGCCCGAACGGGACGGTGCGGATTGTGATCACCGATGAAAAAAATCGGTTAGCCGTTCGGGTTGCAGATACCGGCTGCGGCATACCGGAGAAATACAGAGAAAGCATTTTTCAGCCCTTTTTCAGGGTGGATAAATCCAGGAGCAGAGAAAACGGCGGCGTGGGATTGGGACTCTCGTTGGTGTGGGAGATTGTTGCATTGCACGGCGGTGAGATTCGGGTTGAGGAAAGCTCGGAAAAGGGGACGACTATAGCGGTGAAGTTCCCAACAGACACGAAAATAAAATAGCGGAGGTTATTTATGAAAACACTGATTGTTATCGACATGCAGAATGATTTTGTCACGGGAGTACTCGGCTCGAAAGAGGCGGTTGCTGTTCTGCCGAATGTTAAAAAGAAAATTGATGCATACATGGCTGCCGGGGATGAGGTGATTTTCACTCGCGACACACACGAAGAAAACTATCTCGAGACCAACGAGGGGCGGCATGGCAGAAAGTCAACCAAGTGCAACACATTAGTGCCGTTTCTCGGTATACCGCAAATCCAACAATAGAAAAAGGCGCGGGGCTATGATATAATTAACTCAATACAGGTTCGACAGCGCGGGAGCCGCAGAGATGCGCGGCATACCCCGGGAAAAAATCAAAAACAATTAGCCTTTTTTCGGAGCGGTCCGTATAAATAAGTGAAAGAGAAACATAGGACACAGAGGGAGGATGTTCCGCCGGAGAGCGATTACATAAATACCCCCGCAGAACCGAAATAACGTTTAGGAGGATTTTTAGATGGAAATGAACAAGGAGCTTATTGCAAAAGCAAAAGCGGCAAAGACGGCAGAGGAACTTTTGGCGATTGCAAAAGAAAACGGCGAGGAAATGACCGAGGAAAGCGCAAAGGCGTATTTTGAGATGCTGCATCCGCAGAGCGGCGAGCTGTCCGACGAAGAGCTGGACAATGTTGCGGGCGGCGGCTGTCACAAGGGCGACGGCAGACTGGTCGTTACCGCGGGACATGCCTGCTCCTTCTGGGAGTGCAAGCGGTGCGGCACGAAAAGACCGGATATGTATCTGTTTACCCGCTGCAATGTTTGCAAGAGCCTTTGTAACTGCAACAACTGCTACTGGTGCTCCTACGAAAAGGGGCTTTGGCTCTGCAACAATCCGAACAAGTGCAAGGACTGATCCGAGCGAGTAAAAAATATTGGAGGACAAAATATGGAAATCAACAATGAGCTGCTTGCAAAAGCGAAGGAAGCCAAAACAGCCGACGAGCTGAAGGCGCTTGCCGAGGCGAACGGCGAGGAAATGACCGAGGAGAGCGCGAAGGCGTATTTTGAAAAGCTGCACCCGCAGAACGGTGAGATCGCCGACGACGAGCTGGATAATGTCACCGGCGGCTGCGGCGGCGGTTATGACGCCGGCAAACCGAAGCCGAGGTACAGCGTCGGTCAGGAGGTCGTTTATACGCATACATGGCTGCCGAACGGACAACCGGTCACAGGTAACGGCATAGTTAAGAAGAGATACTATGAAGACGGAATGTGGTATTATGTGCTGAAGGCGTACGGCGAGGAAAGAACGGTAGCCGAGCGGCTGATTCAATGGTAACGCCGAATCCTATGCAAGATCGTCCGCAATCAAATACAAGGGTAAAAAATAGGCTGCCGTTATTTCGGCAGCCTATTGGGGATAAGGTATGCGGTACATATTGAATCCGAATATTGCGCTGCGCTCGTGGCGGCTGGTGCCCTTTGCCTATTACATCAAAGGCGAGCGCAACGCGAGCGGCTTGAAGGCGGAGGAATTTGAGTTTTTGTCCCGCTGCGACGGCGAAACCGAGCTGCCGACTGCGGCGGACAGCCCGCTTGCCGCAAAATATCTTGCAAACGGCTTCATTCGCAGAGCCGAGAACGGCGAGAGGCTGTCCGAGTGGAGCAAGCCGCGGCGTTACGATAACCGTTACTTTCCGGCGATGAACTGGATGATAACGGGGAAGTGCAATTATAACTGCCTGCACTGCTTTAATGCGGCAGATAATGCGCCCCTGCAGAGCGAGTGGACGCTGCCGGAGGCGGAAAAGCTGCTTGATGAGGCGCGTGACTGCGGAATCAACGCCTTTACGATCACCGGCGGCGAGCCGATGCTGCATAAAAACTTCTTCAATTTTATTGAGGGCATCTATGCCCGCGATATGTTTGTGGAGGAGATCAACACAAACGGATATTATGTAAACCAATCTGCGCTGGAACGCCTGAAAAAAATCGGCTGCGTTCCGCTTATGAAAATTTCCTTTGACGGGCTCGGCTATCACGACTGGATGCGAAACCGCGAGGGAGCCGAGGAATGCACGCTCCGTGCGATTGAGCTTTGCGTGCAAAACGGGTTTCCCGTGAAGGTGCAGACCAACGTCAATCGCAAGAACCTTGCTGCCATGCCGAAAACTGCCGAGCTGCTTGACGGTATGGGCGTTGCGGAAATGCGGATCATCCGCACCACCGAGCCACCGCGCTGGGTTCAAAATGCGGGCGATGCCGCGCTGTCGTTCGGCGAATACTATGACGAAGCGCTGAAGCTTTGGGAGGCGTATGCCGCCGAAACGCGCAAAATGGTGCTGACCGTGTGGCAGTTCGGCACGCTTTATCCCGAGACGAAGCGGTATTCCCTTGCGGCGGTGAGCGCCTGCGCGGGCGAATACCGCGACAGCCTGCCCGTGTGCCGCGGAAATCGCGGAATGGTAGCTGTTGCGGCAAACGGAAATGTCTTTCCCTGCCACCAGCAGTCGGGCTATTATGAGCAGCACGGGGATATTTTGGGAAAGCTGAAACGAGAGCCGCTGCGGGGGCTGCTTTCCAACGGCAGATATTTGGACGAGGTCTGCACGACCGTCGGTACGCTCCGCGCAAAAAACGAAAAGTGCGGGCGCTGCAAGTACTTTGCGCATTGTCTCGGCGGCTGCCGTGCCATCGCACTGGCGCTTACAAATGATAAGCTGGGCGTTGACCCCGCGAAATGTCTCTTTTGGGAGCGGGGGTATTATGCGCGCACCGAGAAAGCGCTGCCCGAGTTTATTAATACTACACCGATTGAACTAACATAAGAAAAGATAAGAACATCGGGGTCAGGCATACTGCCTGACCCCGATTATTTTTATAAATCCTTGATCGCGATGATCTGACAGGGAAAAGCGTCCATCTTTTCGGCGGGCACCGGAAGGATGAACACCGTCGTGCGCAGCCCCTCGATGGCGCCGAGATTGGTCAGGGACTCTACGATCGCGACATTGTGCTTGAAGCAGGTGACATGGATCGGCTCGCCGTAAAGCTCCTTCATGCGACCGGAGGGGGAGTACCCGTCAACGATCTCAATGCCGGAGGCATCGGTGCCGAGCACGCGGATCTTGTATTGCAGGAGGAAAGCCAGCGCCTCCTCGCTGACATAGGGGTAGGGCTGCCAGTTTTCCTCGCGATATACCTTGTCATATCCGGTGTGGAGGAATACGATGTCGTTCTCCCGCAGCAGGTCCTTGTATTTTTGCAGGTCCTCTGCGGTGATCGCCTCGCCGGGCTGCTTTCCCTCCACGTTGAGCACGACACATTCGCCGATCAGATTCTCAATCGGGAAGTCCTTGACGTCCTGACCGAACTGATCGTGGTGATAGGGGACCTCGACATGGGTCCCGCAGTGGGAGCCGAGCGTACAGACACATTCAATGTACCAATCCTTGTTCATGCGTCCCTTGCACTCGACCGCATAGGGGAAATGCTCCTGTCCGTTGTTGTAAAGAGGATGGCTCAGGCTGATAATCTGTTCTTTTTTGAAGTTCATGAAAACGCCTCCTGTTTTATCGTTGCAATGCCATCATACCACATGAAACAAGAAAAGTCTACAACAAAATAAAATTTAATTAAAATTTCGAAAAGAAAATACAAAAAATATTGCAAACATAAGAAAGATGTGCTATACTCTTGATAAGAAAAGAACAAAAATAAGAAGAAATAATATATTGTGCTTGTTTTTACAAAAAAGGAGCGCCATGGATCATTATATTATCTCAATCGATCAGGGAACGTCATCGACAAAATGCGTCCTGATTCGCGCTGACGGGCAGATCGTCCGCAGAATCAATCTGACGCACCGGCTGCTGCATCCCGCGGCGGGATTTGCGGAGCATGACCCGCGGGAGATCGTCTGCGGAATACAAGGCGCGATCCGTAAGCTGGCAGAGCCGCTGCCGAGCGGTTCCGTTGCGGCGATCTCCCTCAGCGTACAGACGGGCACGTTTTTACTGTGGGACGCCGAGAGCGGTGAGCCGCTGACCAATCTGATCGGCTGGCAGGATGTCAGAGGCGGGGAAACGGTGCGGCAGCTCGATGCGGCGCAGATGGAACGGCTCCTTGCGCTCGGCTACACCCCCTCCGGCGGGACGATTCCGATGAAGCTCCTGTGGCTGAAGCAGCATCTGCCGCAGCTTTGGACGCCGGCGGCAGAAAACCGTCTCCGCTTCGGCACGGTGGACAGTTGGCTGATACACAGCCTGACGCAGGGACGGGTCCACGCCTGCAATTCCTGCAACGCGAGCATCACGCGCCTGTTCTGCATGGAGCAAGAGCGTTGGAACACGCCGCTTTTGGAGTGCCTCGGCTTGCCGGAGACGATGTTCCCGACCGTCTGTCCCGACGATGCCATATACGGCGAGGTGGAGACGGGGCGCGGTTCCGTGCCGATCTGCGGCGTAATGGGCGACAGCGCGGCAGCCATGTTCGGCGAGCGCTGCTGGACGCCGGGGGAGGTAAAGGTGACCTACGGCACGGGCGCGTCGTACCTTCTGAATGTCGGCGGGGAGCTGCGAAGCCCGCCAAGCGGGATCGTGCCGAATATCGGCTGGAAGCGGGAGAATAATCGCACCTTCGTTTGGGAAGGCACGGTGTTTTACGCGGGCGCGGCGATGGATTTTTTGCGGAAGAATCTGGGGCTTCCCATCACCTTTGACGGCGGGGCTTCGGATGCGTCGGTGCTGGCGTCCTCGCTGAGCGATAACGGCGGCGGGTATTTCGTCCCC
>URWG01000091.1 GCA_900551495.1 uncultured Eubacteriales bacterium | reverse complement strand
AAAAGCCGCAGAAATTCTGATAGAATAAAAGGGAAATTTCGGTATTTCCCGTAAGGAGCATCCATGTTAGATAAGCTGAACGCATTGGAAGACAAATATATTGAGCTTTGCGCCCGCACCGAGCAGCCGGACTTTTATGCCGACCCGCGGAAGGCGGCGGCATACCTGCGCGAGCAAAAGGAGCTGGAGCCGCTGGTGAACGCCTACCGTGCCTATCGCCGCGCCAAGCAGGACATGGCGGACGCGCTGGAGTTGATGAGTGGGCAGAACGACGCCGAGCTGAAGGCGCTCTGCCAGGAGGAGTTTGCCGACGCAAAGAAGCGCGGCGAGGCGCTGGAGCAGGAGCTGAAGATCCTTCTGCTGCCGCAGGACCCGAACGACAACAAGAGCGTTATTATGGAGATTCGCGGCGGCGTCGGCGGCGAGGAGAGCGCCCTGTTCGCGCACAGCTTGTTTCGGATGTACAATCTCTACGCCGCCGCCCGCGGCTGGAGCGTGGAGCTGCTGAACTACGCCGAGACGGAGCTGGGCGGGATCAAGGAGGCGGATTTTGAAATTCGCGGCACAGGCGCGTTTTCCCGTCTGAAATTCGAGTCGGGCGTGCATCGCGTGCAGCGCGTGCCGGAGACCGAATCCGGCGGGCGCGTCCATACCTCCACGGCAACGGTCGCCGTCCTGCCGGAAATGGAGGAAGCCGAGGTCGATATTCGTCCCGAGGACATTGAAATGCAGGTCTACCGCTCCTCCGGCGCAGGCGGGCAGCACATCAACAAGACCTCCTCCGCTGTGCGGCTTATCCACAAGCCCACGGGCATCGTCGTCGCCTGTCAGGAGGAGCGCAGTCAGTTTCAAAACCGCGAAAAATGCATGATGATGCTCTCGTCCAAGCTCTATCAAATGGAGCAGGAGCGCATTGAATCGGCATATTCCGGTCAGCGGCGCAGTCAGGTCGGCAGCGGGATGCGCAACGAAAAAATTCGTACCTATAACTTCCCGCAGAGCCGCGTGACCGACCACCGTATCGGTCTGACGCTTTATAAAATCGACTCCATTATGAACGGCAACCTCGACGAGCTGATCGACGCGCTCATTGCCGCCGATCAAGCCGAAAAATTGCGCGAAAGCGGGGAGACGACATGAAAACGCAGATTCTATCCGCATTTGACCCGCAGGCGCCGCGCATTGCAGCCGAGATCATCCGCGCGGGCGGCATCGTCGCCATCCCGACCGAGACGGTCTACGGTTTGGGCGCGAACGCAACGGACGAGGCTGCGGTCGCGAAGATTTTCGAAGCCAAGGGGCGCCCGCAGGATAACCCGCTCATCATCCATATCGCCGAGCCGTCCGAGCTGACGCGTTACTGTCACGATATTCCGGACAGTGCGTGGCATTTGGCGGAAAAATTTTGGCCCGGACCGCTGACGATGGTCCTGCCGGTCAGGGACTGCATTCCCCGCCGCACCACCGCAAATTTGGACACCGTTGCCGTCCGCTGCCCGCAGACGGCGGTGACGCGTGAGCTGATTCGGCAATCCGGCGTTCCCATTGCCGCACCGTCGGCAAACCTCTCCGGCAAGCCCTCCACCACCACCGCGCAGCACGTCCTGCACGATTACGGCACGGACGGAAAGATCGACGCGGTGATCGACGGCGGTCCCTGCAGCGTCGGCGTGGAATCGACCATAATCGACCTGTCGGGTGAGCGCCCGCGGCTGCTGCGCCCGGGCGGTATCACCCCCGAGCAGCTTCGGGAGGTGCTCGGCGAGATCGACATTGACCGCGCCGTGCTGGGGCAGATCGCAAATGATGCCGTTGTCCGCGCCCCCGGCATGAAATACAAGCACTACGCCCCCCGCGCGGAGGTCTACATCGTCTCCGGCTCGTCCGAGGCGGCGGCAAGCTACATCCGCGCACGGCTGCAGGCGGGCGACGCGGTGCTCTGTTACGAGGAGGAGCTGCCGCTCTATGACGGCTGTCCCGCCCTTGCCTACGGGACTCGCTCCGATGTCCGCACGCTCTCGGCGGGACTGTTTTCCGCCCTGCGCGAGCTGGACAGCCCCGACGTGCGCCGCATTTTTGCCCGCTGTCCCGAGGGCGGCGGCGTAGCTTACGCGGTCGGCAACCGTCTGAAAAAGGCAGCCGCCTTCCGCGTCATCGATCCGGAGGTCGGCGCATGAAAATTCTCGGCATTACCGGCGGGTCGGGCTGCGGCAAGACGACGCTGCTGCTGGCGGCAAGGGAGCTGGGCGCGTATACCGTTGACTGCGACGCGCTGTACCACGAGCTGCTGAAAAGCGATTCCGCGCTGCTGCGGGCGCTCGAAGCGGAATTTCCCGCCGCCTTTCAAAACGGTGCATTGCAGCGCCGCGCCTTGGGAGAGCTGGTATTCGGCGACCCGAACGGTCTTAGGCGTCTCAACGCAATCACCCATCCCCGCGTCGTCGCCGAGGTGCGGCGGCGGCTGAACGGACGAAACGAGCCGTTTGCCGCTATCGATGCCGTTGCGCTGTTTGAAAGCGGGCTGGCGGAGCTGTGCGATGCCACCGTCGCCGTGACCGCGCCAGAGGAAGCCCGCATTTCCCGTCTGATGCGCCGCGAGGGGATCCCCCGCGACTACGCGCTCTCCCGCCTGCGTGCGCAGAAAAGCGACGCGGAATTCTCCGCCGCCGCAGCGTATACCTTGGAAAACCGCCGCGAAACACGGCAGGAATTTTTCGATGACTGTAAGCAATTTCTGAAAGGAGTTATTCATATGGCAAACTACGAAGAACTGCGCAAGGAATTACTCTTTGCGCCCAAGAACGGCTATGATCGCATCTCCGAGGCGGATCTGGCGGCGATGGAGCCGTACTGCAAGGAGTATATGGACTTCATCAGCACCTGCAAGATCGAGCGTGAGGCGGTCGATTGGACGATCGCCGAGGCGGAAAAGGCAGGCTTCCGCGCCTACCGTCCCGGCATGGAGCTGAAGCCCGGCGACCGCGTTTACGGCAACAACTGCGGCAAGAGCGTGATCTTTGCGGTCATCGGCTCGGAGAGTCTGAACAACGGCACACACATCTGCGCCGCCCACATCGACTCCCCGCGTCTGGACCTCAAGCCGAATCCTCTCTATGAGGACGCGGAAATGGCGTACTTCAAGACTCACTACTACGGCGGCATCAAGAAGTACCAGTGGACGACCATCCCGCTTGCCATTCACGGCGTCGTTGCCAAGAAGGACGGCACGGTCGTGAGGGTCACCGTCGGCGAGGACCCCGCCGATCCCATCTTCTGCGTGACCGATCTTCTGATTCATCTCGCCGCCGACCAGATGAAAAAGACGCTGGCAGAGGGCGTGACGGGTGAAAATCTCAACATTCTGCTCGGCAGCCGTCCGCTGAAGGACGACGAGGGCGCGGACCGCATCAAATTCGCCGTTCTGTGCCTGCTGCACGAAAAATACGGTCTGACGGAGGACGATTTCCTCTCCGCCGAGCTGACGATGGTCCCCGCAGGTCCGGCAAGAGACGTCGGCTTCGACCGCAGCCTCATTGCCGCCTACGGTCACGACGACCGCGTGTGTGCCTATGCCGCGTTCAAGCCGCTGCTGACCCTCGGCACGCCGAAAAAGACCGCCGTCTGTGTCCTTGCGGACAAGGAGGAGATCGGCTCGGTCGGTATCTCCGGTATGCAGGGGCAGTATTTTGAGACCTTCATGCGCGACCTGTGCAAGGCGACCGGTGCGGACCGCCGCCGCTGCTTTGAAAGCTCCTTCTGCCTGTCGGCGGACGTGAGCAACGCCTTTGATCCCATCTATGCCGAGACGTGCGACCGTCGGAACAACACGAAGATCAACTACGGCACCGGCATTTTTAAGTACACCGGCGCCCGCGGCAAATCCGGCTCGTCCGACGCCGCAGCCGAGGTCATGGGCTATGTGCGCAAGCTGTTTTCCGAGCAGGACGTCATTTGGCAGACCGGCGAGCTGGGCAAGGTCGATCAGGGCGGCGGCGGAACGGTCGCCTGCTACATGGCAAACCGCAACATTCCGACTGTTGACGCGGGCGTTCCCGTGCTGTCCATGCACGCGCCGATGGAGCTCGTCTCCAAGCTCGATACCTATATGACCTACAAGGGCATGAAGGCATTCTACGAAGCGGAATAAAAAGAAATCGGGAGCACAGTTTTTTGCTGTGCTCCCGCTCGTTTTATATTTCTTTTTTCAGCTTCTCCAGCGCCTCGGGCGTATCGACATCCGTCAGCTCCTCCTGCGCCACCTCGACGGTCAGCAGGCGGTCGGGATAGCGGCGAATCACGGTATTGCCGCCGTTGTCCTCCCGAAGCTGCATCAGCTCCTCGAAAAACTCCTTCGGGAAAATGCAGGGGTTGCCCCGCTTGCCGTTATGCGACGCACCGACGATGTTACACGGGTGCTGCCGCCAGCACTCCAAGATCCGCTCCACCGAGGCATCGTCCAAAAGCGGCTGATCGGCGACCATATATAAGATTGCGTTGCAGTCCTTCATTGCCTCCGTCCCGAGACGGATGGTGTGACTGATGCCCCAATCGGGGTGTTCGTTTCGGATGGTGCGGAAGCCGCGGCGCGCTGCCATTTCCTCGATCTCGGGGTACTGCGTGACCACGGTGACCGCCGCAAAATGCCCCGCCGGAACCGCGTCAAGCGCGTATTCGATGATGGGCTTGCCGCGCAGCAGTGCCGCGAGCTTATTGCCCCGATAGCGGGTGGAATTGCCCGCCGCCATCACAAGACAGCCGATTTTTGTCGTCTCCTGCATGGTTTGTGTCTCCTTTTTGCTCTGCTGTTTCCAGTATACCCGATTTTGTTCGTTTTTTCCACCGATTAAAAAAATATGCACAGGCACTTTGTTCGCGATCGTCGAATTCTGCGTGATCTTAAAAATAGGATAACGCCGATTCTTCATTTTCCGTCATTTTTGTGCTATAGTTAGAAAGGAAGAAAAGAACGAGCCACTTTTTTGTGAAAATCGTTCCGAAGGGCGTGGCTTTGTGCCCTTCAATACAACGGTAGGAGGTTTACATAATATGAATGTAGGCAAGAGCGTAGCCCGCGTCGATGCTTACGACAAGGCTACCGGCAGAGCCAAATACACGGACGACCTCTGCGACAGAAGCGCACTGGTCACCCGCGTGGTCCGCTCCACGATCGCCCACGGCTATGTAAAATCCGTCGATATTTCTGCGGCGGAAAAGGTTGACGGCGTGGTGAAGATCTTCACCTGCTTCGACGTACCGGACATCAAGTTCCCCACCGCCGGTCACCCCTGGTCGGTCGAGGAAGCGCATCAGGACGTCGCGGACCGTCGGCTGTTAAACCGCCATGTCCGCTATTACGGCGACGACGTTGCAGCGATCGTTGCGGAGAACGAGGTCGCCGCGTCGCAGGCTGCGCATCTCATCAAGATCGAATATGAGGAGCTGCCCTTCGTCCTCGACCCCCTCAAGGCGATTCAGGACAGCGCTCCGCTGCTGCACAACGAGTATCCCAACAACATCCTGCGGCACTCCGACATCCGCATCGGCAACTACGAGGAAGCCATCAAGGAGCCGGGGCTGATTTGTGTGGACAAGTGGTACGACACCCCCACCGTTCAGCACTGCCATATCGAAAATCACGTTGCCTATGCTTATGAGGAGGCGGGCAAGATCGTCGTCGTCTCCTCCACCCAGATTCCGCACATCGTCCGCCGTACCGTCGGTCAGGCGCTCGGCATCTCGTGGGGCAAGGTGCGCATCGTAAAGCCGTACATCGGCGGCGGCTTCGGCAATAAGCAGGATACGTTGTATGAACCGCTTGCCGCGTGGCTGTCCATGCAGCTCGGCGGTCGTCTCGTGAAGATTGACATCCCGCGCGAGGACACCTTTGTTTCCAACCGCGTCCGCCACGCCATCCGCGCCCATCTTGTTTCGTGGCTCCGTCCGGACGGCACCTTCGTCGCCCGCAAGGTTGAGCTGTTCTCCGACCAGGGCGCCTACGCCTCTCACGGTCACAGCATCGTCGCTAAGGCGATGGGCTCCTTCCCGCAGCTTTATCCCTGCCCGAACATGGAGTGCGACGCCTACACCGTCTTTACCAACAAATCCGTCGCCGGTGCAATGCGCGGCTACGGTATGCCGCAGGCTTCGTTCGTCCACGAGTGCCACATTGAGGACATCTGCAAGGTGCTGGGCGTCGATTCGCTGCAATTCCGCCGCGACCACATCATGCCCGTCGGCTATGTGGACGGCTTCTCGAAGAACGAGAATTACTACGACAGCTTCAACCAGTGCTTTGACAAGGCAGTCGCCTATATGGACTACGACCGCAAGCACAAGGAATACGCCAACCAGACCGGCCCCATCCGTAAGGGCATCGGCATTGCTCCCTTCTGGTACAACACCGCCGTTTGGCCCATCTCGCTGGAGCATTCCTCCTGCCGCATGGTGCTCAATCAGGACGGCTCCATTCAGGTGCAGGTCGGTGAGACCGAGATCGGTCAGGGCGCCGATACCGCCTATGCACAGATGGCGGCGGACGTGGTCGGCATCAAGGACTACCGCGACGTCCACGTCGTCTCCTGTCAGGACACCGACGTGACCCCGTTCGGCTTGGGCGCTTACGCCTCCCGTCAGACCTACGTCGTCGGCTTCTCCATCACGCAGACCGGCAACATCCTGAAGGAAAAGATTCTGAAATACGCCAACGAGCTGACCCGCGTCGCCGTGGCGAATCTTGAGATCATTGACAGCAACATTGTCCGCACGACCGACGGGCGCGTGCTGATGAGCCTCGGCGAGCTTGCAACCACGGCGTTCTACAGCCTCAGCCACAGCGAGCACATCACCGCCGAGTCCACCTACCACGTCAAGAACAACGCCTACTCCTTCGGCTGCTGCTGCGCCGAGGTGACGGTGGACATTCCCATGTGCAAGGTCACGCTCGACAAGATCATCAACGTCCACGACTGCGGCAAGCTCATTAACCCGCAGCTCGCCGCCGCACAGGTCCACGGCGGTATGTCCATGGGCATCGGCTACGCGCTTTCCGAGCAGCTCCTGTTCGACGAAAAAACCGGCGAACAACAACCTTTTGGACTACAAGCTCTCGTCGGTAATGGACCATCCGCACCTTGAAGCGCAGTTTGTGGAAAATCCCGAGCCGACCAGCCCGGTCGGCACCAAGGCGCTCGGTGAGCCGCCTGCCTGCCCCGTCGCTCCCGCCATCCGCAACGCCATTCTCAACGCCACCGGCGTCGCCATCGACAAGGCGCCCATGACCCCGCACATTCTCTTTGCCCGCTTCACCGAGGAGGGGCTGATCGACGACCCGTGGAGAAAGGAGAACTAAGCCATGTATGATATGAAGGAATATTACGAATCCGAAAGCGTACAGGACGCGATTCGGCTTCGTCTGGAGCATCCCGAGGCGCACATCATCGCCGGCGGCTCTGACGTTCTGGTGCAGATGCGCGA
>URWG01000090.1 GCA_900551495.1 uncultured Eubacteriales bacterium | reverse complement strand
CTACACCAAGGCAGCCGGCTTTGAGAACCTCAAGGGCCACAAGTCCGTCGGCGGTCTGCGCGCCTCCGTCTATAACGCAATGCCGAAGGACGGCGTTGTCGCTCTGGTCGATTGCCTGAAGAAGTTCGAGGCAGAGCATCAATAATTTCGTAACCGATCGGGCGGGGCGCTTTACCCCGCCCGCGTATCACAAAAGGCAAAAAAATTTTTGAATAGGAGAGTTACAAATGCGTATTCTTGTTACCGACGGAATGGATAAGTCCGCCATCGCCTCCCTCACCGCACAGGGTCACGAGGTTGTTGAGCAGTTTTATGAGCCGGATCAGCTCGGTGCCGCACTGCGTGAGTTTGACGCGGTCGTCGTCCGCTCCAAGACCAAGGTTCGCGCCAACCATATCGACGAGGCGAAGGGCAGCAAGCTCAAGCTCATCATCCGCGGCGGTGTCGGCGTGGACAACATCGACGTCAAGTATGCCGAGGCAAACGGCATCAAGGTCATGAACACCCCCAAAGCCTCCTCGCAGTCCGTTGCGGAGCTGGCAATGGCTCATATGTTCTCCTGCGCCCGCTATATCTCCATCGCCGGTCATACCATGCGCGAGGATAAGTGGGAAAAGAAGTCTTACGGCAAGGGAATCGAGCTGAGCGGCAAGACCCTTGGTATCGTCGGCTTCGGCCGTATCGGTCAGGCGCTCGGCAAGATGGCGAAGGCGATCGGCATGGATGTTGTTGCATTCGACATTTTCCACATCCCCGGCATCGAAGAACAGCTCGGCATCCCCTATGTGGAAATGGATGAGCTGCTGGCAAAGGCGGACTTCGTTTCCGTCCATGCGCCCGCAGTTGACGGCGGCAAGCTCATCAGCGCCGAGAACATCGCCAAGATGAAGGACGGCGTTGTCATCATCAACACCTCCCGCGGCACCAATGTGGACGAGGACGCGCTGCTGGCTGCCCTCGAGAGCGGCAAGGTCCGCGCTGCCGGTCTGGACGTGTTCGAGCAGGAGCCCGCGACCAACCACGCCCTGTACAGCCATCCCATGGTTTCCTGCACGCCGCACATCGGTGCTGCCACGCAGGAGGCACAGAAGCGCATCGGCACCGAGATCGTTTCGATCATCGAAAACTTCGGCAAGTAAGAATAAGTATAATACATAGAAGGAGACGAATCCATCATGAATGCTTATGTCCAAAGTGTCATCGAAAACGTCAAGAAGAAGCACGGCAATGAGCCGGAATTCGTTCAGACCGTAGAAGAGGTCCTCTCCTCGATTTCTCCGGTTATTGACGCACATCCCGAGTACGAGAAGGCAGACCTGCTGAACCGCCTGGTCGAGCCGGAGCGGATGTTCACCTTCCGCGTCGTTTGGATGGATGACAACGGCAACTATCACACCAACATCGGCTACCGCTGCCAGTTCAACGGCGCCATCGGTCCGTACAAGGGCGGTCTGCGCTTCCAGCCGAACGTTTATCCCGGCATCATCAAGTTCCTCGGCTTCGAGCAGATTTTCAAGAACAGCCTGACCGGTCTGCCCATCGGCGGCGGCAAGGGCGGTTCCGACTTCGACCCCGCCGGCAAGTCCGACGCGGAGATCATGCGCTTCTGCCAGAGCTTTATGACCGCTCTGTACCGTTACATCGGACCGGACATCGACGTTCCCGCGGGCGATATGGGCGTCGGCGGCCGTGAGATCGGCTACCTGTTCGGTCAGTATCGCCGTCTGAAGGGCGTTTGGGAAAACGGCGTCCTCACCGGCAAGGGCTTCAGCTACGGCGGCTCCCGTACGCGTCCCGAGGCGACCGGCTACGGCGCAATGTACTATCTGCAGGAAGTCCTGAAGCATGAGGGCGAGGACATCAGGGGCAAGACCATCGCCATCTCCGGCTTCGGCAATGTCGCGTGGGGTATCTCGAAAAAGGCACGCCACTTGGGCGCAAAGGTCGTCACCCTGTCCGGTCCCGACGGCTATATCTATGACGAAGAGGGCGTTTCCTCCAGCGAAGAGAAGATTAACTATCTGGTCGAGATGCGTAACTCCGGTCGGAACCGCGTGCAGGACTACGCCGATAAGTTCGGTGTTCCGTTCTTCGCAGGCGAGAAGCCTTGGGGCGTCAAGGCGGACGTTATCATGCCGTCTGCCATGCAGAATGATGTCAAGATGGACTCCGCAGAGAAGATCGTTGCCAACGGCATCAAGTATTACATCGAGGTTGCCAATATGCCCACAACGAACGACGCACTGTTCTATCTGATGAGTCAGAAGAACATGATCGTTGCTCCGTCCAAGGCGGTCAATGCGGGCGGCGTCGGCGTTTCCGCGCTGGAAATGGCGCAGAACTCCGAGCGTCTGGTTTGGACGGCGGAGGAGGTTGACAACCAGCTTCATCGCATGATGGAAAACATCCACCGAGTCTCTGCCGAGGCAGCGGAGGAGTACGGCTTGGGCTACAATCTGGTTGCCGGCGCGAATATCGCGGGCTTCAAGAAGGTCGCCGAGGCAATGATGGAGCAGGGCATCTTCTAAGCTTTTCTTTGAATCCGAGAATCAGCGCCGATGAGGAGAATTCCTCATCGGCGCTTGCTTTGTTTGCGCAGAATAGACAAATGTGCGCTAAATATGGAGACTTCCTTGTGTATCGCTACAAAAAATGTTGTCGGTGATTGACAAAATATGCATAATCGTGGTAATATCCTTTCAAATCAAGCCGAGAGCAGAGAAATGCAAAGCATATTTTGTGAATATTATGAATATGATAGAATAATTTCTTGCAAAACCGCCGAAGACAGGGAGGTAACGAACGAAAATGAGGAATCCGAGCTTGCAGAGCTTAATGGAGTGCGTTGTCAGGAGAAATCCGCAGGAGCCGGAGTTTCATCAGGCGGTCCGAGAGGTGCTGTGCTCCTTAGAACCGCTGCTCGAGGCGGAGCCGATCTACCTTCGCTCCGGTGTGCTCGACTGTCTGACCGAGCCGGACCGTATCATCAAATTCCGTGTCCCGTGGACGGACGACGGCGGCAGACTGCACGTCAATCGCGGCTTCCGCGTTCAGTTCAATAACGCGATCGGTCCGTACAAGGGCGGCTTGCGCTTTCACCCCTCCGTCTACGAGGGAATCATCAAATTTCTCGGCTTTGAGCAGATTTTTAAGAACAGCTTGACCGGTCTGCCGATCGGCGGCGCGAAGGGCGGCAGCGATTTTGACCCGAAGGGGAAGTCCGATGCCGAGGTCATGCGCTTTTGCCAGAGCTTTATGACGGAGCTGAATAAGTACATCGGACCGAATACCGACGTTCCGGCGGGCGATATTGGGGTCGGCGGGCGCGAGATCGGCTATCTTTTCGGGCAGTACAAGCGCCTGCACGACGAATTTACGGGTGCGCTGACCGGTAAGGGATTGAGCTACGGCGGGAGCTTGGCGCGCAAGGAGGCGACGGGCTACGGGCTGTGCTATTTCACACAAAAGCTGCTTGAGGATGCCGACAGCGGCTTTGAAGGAAACACGGTAACAATTTCGGGTTCGGGAAATGTTGCCCTTTACGCCTGCGAGAAGGCGACCGAGCTGGGGGCTCGGGTCGTTGCCATGTCGGATTCCGACGGCTATACGGTCGATCCGGACGGGATCGATTTTTCGGTGATGCGGCGGCTCAAGGAGGAGCGTCGGGAACGGATCGCAACCTATGTGCAGCACCGACCGCGGGCGGTCTATCACGAGGGCTGCCGCGGTATTTGGCAGGTCCCCTGTCGCATTGCGCTGCCCTGCGCGACGCAGAATGAACTGGATGGGGACGCGGCTGCCGCGCTGATCGCAAACGGCTGCATTGCAGTCTCGGAGGGCGCGAATATGCCCTGTACACCCGAGGCGGTCGAGCTGTTCCGTCGGCACGGAGTACGCTTCGGACCGGCGAAGGCTGCCAACGCGGGCGGTGTCGCGGTTTCGGCGCTCGAGATGTCGCAAAATTCCATGCGCCTGTCGTGGAGCAAGGAGGAGGTAGATCGGCAGCTTCGCGAGATCATGGAGGGCTTATACGAGCGCATCCGTGCGGCTGCCGAACGCTATGGGGGCGACCTGATTGTCGGAGCGAACATTGCGGGCTTCCTCCGCGTAGCCGACGCAATGCTTGCACAGGGAGTTTCCTGACCTTCTGACGAATAAAAAACTCGGGAACGGTCAAAGCCGTTCCCGAGACTTTTATGAAGCAATAAAGTGGTATGCCAGCACGAGGATACCGAGCGCAATGCGATACCAGCCGAACACGGAAAAATCGTGCTTTTTGATGTAACCCATCAGGAATTTGATCGCCACGATCGAAACGGCAAAGGCGACTGCCATGCCGAGCAGGAGGACGGCGACCTGCGTTCCGGTAAAGCCGAAGCCGAACTTTACGAGCTTCAGCAGCGACGCGCCGAACATCACGGGGATGGCAAGGAAGAAGGTGTATTCCGCAGCAGCCTCGCGGGAGGCGCCGATGAGAATACCGCCGAGGATCGTTGCGCCGGAACGGGAGGTGCCGGGCACCAGCGCGAGCACCTGAAACACGCCGATGAGCACTGCGTCCTTCCACGTCATGCGGTTGACCGATGTGACGCGCGGGGTGCGCGTTTTGTTGTACCGTTCGATGAACAGAAAGCCGACGCCGTAGAGCAGGAGCATCAGCGCGACCACGACGGGCGTGTACAGATGTGCGTCCATCCAGTCGTCCAGCGGGAAGCCGATTAGGATGGCAGGGACGCAGGACACGGCGATCTTGAGCCAGAGGATGATTTTGTCAAGATAGCAGTAGTTATCGCAGAAGCGCTGGATTCCGCAGATCGCGCGGTTAGAGCTTGCCTCGGCGAAATAGGAGCGGCGGCGACGCTTCGCCTTGGTGTGGAAGGGCCAAACCCGCTGAAAATAAAGCACCACCACCGCAAGGATCGCGCCGAACTGGATCACGACGGTGAACATATTCATAAACTCTTCTGTCATGACGGGATTGTCGGACTTCCACAGTGCGTCAACAAGGATCATGTGTCCGGTGCTGCTGATGGGGAGCCATTCGGTGACGCCCTCGACAATGCCGAGGAAAACAATCTTCAGCCAGTCAAGAATTGCCATATCATAACCTCTTTTCGGTAAAATCTATGCTGCGCCCGATGAGTATATCACAAGAAACGGTCGCTGTCAAATTTTCCCCAGTCGATCGCCGCCGAGCCGTGTGCGGTCAGAAAATCGTTGGCTTGCGAGAAAGGGCGACTGCCGAAAAAGCCGCGGTAGGAGGAGAGGGGGCTGGGGTGCGGCGCGGAGAGAATACAGGTCGGGGCAGTGCGATCGGTGAGCAGCGCTGCCTTTTTCTGCGCCTGTGCGCCCCAAAGGAGGTAGACGACGGGCTGCGGCAGAGCGGCGGTCGCGGCAATCACGGCGTCGGTAAAGCGCTGCCAGCCCCATGCGGCATGGGAATTGGCGTGCCCCGCGCGGACGGTCAGCACGGTGTTGAGCAGGAGCACGCCCTGTTCCGCCCAGCCCGTCAGATCGCCGTTTTCGGGCGGAGCGATGCCGAGATCGGACTCCAACTCCGTGAAAATATTGCGCAGAGACGGCGGGAACCGAACGCCGCGCCCGACGGAAAAGGCAAGTCCCGTCGCCTGTTGCGGCTCGTGATACGGGTCCTGCCCGAGCAGCACGACGCGCACCTGCTCCGGCGGCGTCGCGGTCAGAGCGAAAAACTCCCGCCCCGACGGGGGATAAACGGTCTCGGCGGCGCGTTCGGCGGCGACCCGTTTCAGAAGCTCCTGAAAATACGGCGCGTTCCATTCCGCCGCAAGCCGCGTGCTCCATGCACCGAGGGAGGAAATATCCATAGCCTACCTGCTTTCCAAATGTCGAATTTTGTGGTATACTCTGAAAAAGGCGGTGAATTTCAGTGGAAAAAGTGAATGAAATTATCGAAATTTTGAAGGAACGCTATCCGGCGGCGCTCTGTGCGCTGCATTATGCGCACGACTATGAGCTGATGATCGCCGTGCGGCTGTCCGCGCAGTGTACCGACGCGCGGGTCAATCTGGTCACACCGACGCTCTTTGCCCGCTTCCCGACGCTCGACGCCTTCGCCGACGCGGAGGTTGACGAGGTGGCGCAGTACGTCCGATCCTGCGGCTTCTATCGGCAGAAGGCGAAGGACATCGTTCTTGCCTGCCAAATGCTGCGCGAGGTCTACGACCGCAAGCTCCCGAACACGATGGACGAGCTGCTCAAGCTGCCCGGTGTCGGACGCAAGACCGCAAATCTGCTTCTCGGCGACGTCTACGGACAGCCCGCCGTGGTGTGCGATACCCATTGTATCCGCATTTCCAACCGCTTGGGGTTGGCGCGGGGAAAAGAACCGGAAAAGGTCGAGCGGCAGCTCCGCGCGATTTTACCGCCGGAGGAGAGCGGGGACTTTTGCCACCGCATTGTTCTGTTCGGGCGGGAAGTCTGCACCGCAAGGGCGCCGCACTGCGACGTCTGTCCGCTGCGGGCGTTCTGCGTCGAATTCAGCGGCGCTCGGGACTGATCGCTTCAAGCTGCGCGATCGCGTCGGCAATGCAGCCCTCTCCGCTCGGCGCGGTAATGCGCACCTTCGGCAGCGTGAGCATCTGCGCCGCTGCATCGGAGGGCACAAAGGCAATGTCGGCGTTCTCAAGCATTTGCAGATCGTTCGGCGCGTCGCCCGCGCATACCAGCACGCGCCGTCCGAGCGAGTCGGCAAGCTTCCGCGCCGCCATGCCCTTGTCGCTCTTGCGCGAGCCGATCTCCAGCAGCAGCGGCAGCGAGCGGACGACATAGCAGGTATCGCCGCAAAGCTCGAGAACCTGCTGCCGAAGCTGCGTCATTCGCGCGTCCTGTGCGGGTGTCGCCTGTCCCGAGAGCACGTCCTCCCGATCGGTGCCGCACAGTGCCAGCTTGATCCACGGGAGCGGGAGGTCCTGCGTTGCGGCAACGGGGGTAATACCCTGCTGCCGCAGGAACGTGTCGCGCCCCGAGGCACGGCAGGAGTAGTGCCCGTCCAGACGCTGAATCTCAATGCCGAAATCCTGACCTAAATTCAGGAGCTTTTGCACCAGCTCGGGCGCATTGTCGGGGAGCGGCACGGCGTATTGCAGCGTTTCCGTCGCATAATCGTAGCAAGCCGCGCCGTTGAAGCAAATGCACGGGGCGTTGACGGGGACAATTTCGAGCTTGCTGCGCAGCAGTTCTAAGCTGCGACCGCTGTTAATGCAAAAACGCCCGCCCTCCGCGATAAAATATCGGATCGCGTCGATGTTGCTCTGCGGAACGGAGCCGTCCGGACCGGAGAGCGTGTGATCGAAGTCGGCGGTGAATAAAATGTCGGAAAACTCACCCATCGGGATACCTCCGTGAGAAAATGCTCGAAAATTGCGATATTTGCCGCCGTTATTCTACCACAGTGTAGTTAAAAAGTCCAGCTCACGAAGCAAAAACGGACTGCCTCGGCAGTCCGTTTTTATTTGTCAAGGGACCCTCCTG
>URWG01000089.1 GCA_900551495.1 uncultured Eubacteriales bacterium | reverse complement strand
AGCGTGCAGGCGTAGAGCTGATCTCCATTTATATGCTCGATGAGCTGCGCGGCGTGACGATCGACGAGGAGGAGAACATCCGCATCGGCAGTCTGACCAGCTTCTCCCACATCACGAAGGACCCCATCATTCAGAAATACATCAATGTCCTCGGCGAGGCGGTCGATCAGGTCGGCGGCCCGCAGATTCGCAACATCGGCACCATCGGCGGCAACACCGTCACCTCCGCCGACTCCGCCTCCACCCTGCACGCATGGGAGGCCGTCGTGGAGCTGACCGGTCCGCAGGGCAAGCGCCGCGTTCCGATCAAGGACTTCTATCTCAAGGCGAAGGTCGTCGATATTCGCGAGGGCGAGATTCAAACGGCGATCCTCATCCCGAAGGCAAGCTACGAAAATACCTACGGCTACTACATTAAATACGCCATGCGCAACGCGCTCGACATCGCAACGAACGGCTGCTCGGTCAACGTCCGCCTGTCTGCGGACAAGAAAACCTTTGACCGCGTCCGCGTCGCCTACGGTGTCGCCGGTCCCATTCCGATGCGTGCACCGACGGCGGAGGCTTTCCTCACCGGCAAGCCCGTCACCATGGAAAACATCGCCGCCTTCTCCGAGAAGGTGCTTGAGGACATCAATCCCCGTGATTCGTGGCGCGCGAGCAAGGCGTTCCGTCAGCACGTCGCCGTCGAGTCGGCAAAGCGCTGTGCCATTGCGTCGGTCAAGAGAGCAGGAGGTGTCATCTGATGGAAAATCGGTATCGTCTTGTAAAATACAACCTCAACGGCAAGGACGTTGAGCAGATGGTCGATGTCCGCGCCTCCCTGACGGATATGCTCCGCAACGACTTCCGCATGACCTCGGTCAAGAAGGGCTGCGAGGTCGGCGAGTGCGGCGCCTGCACCGTTCTGATCGACGGCGAGGCGTTTAACTCCTGCATCTACCTTGCGGTCTGGGCAAACGGCAAAAAGATCCGCACGCTGGAAAGTCTGGTCGGTCCGAACGGCGAGTTGTCCGACATTCAGCAGGCGTTTGTTGACGAAGCGGCGATCCAGTGCGGCTTCTGCACCCCCGGTTTTATTATGACCGCCGTCGAAATTCTCGAAAGCGGCAAGGAATACACCGACGCCGAGCTGCGCAAGCTGCTGTCGGGACATCTCTGCCGCTGCACCGGCTATGAAAACATCATGCGCGCGGTGAAAAAGACCATGTACAAGCGCCTCGGCAAGGAAATGCCGGAATAAATCCGATCACATCGCAACAGGCAGAAGCTTAACGCTTCTGCCTGTTTGATTATTAAAAAGTCCCAAGTCTGTCATTGCGAGGGTGCTTGCACCCGTGGCAATCTCGCAGAATCGTCTTGGCATTTTAGCATATTACGGCGAACACGGAACCTTTTGTACAAGATTGCCACGTCGCTTCGCTCCTCGCAATGACGCGCGAGGTAGTTTTTCGACACGCTGAACAGGCAGAAGCTTAACGCTTCTGCCTGTTTTACTTGCCTTTTGTCAAAATTTGTGCTATCATGACGGGGAGGTGATTTCGTTGCAGTTTCTCGGTCATACGCTGAAAAGTCCGCTCTTTCTCGCGCCGATGGCAGGCGTGACGGACTATGCCTTCCGCACGGTCTGCGCGGAGCTGGGCGCTGCCGTTACCGTGACCGAAATGGTCTCCTCCCGTGCGCTGATCTATCAGGACAAAAAAAGCGTCCGTCTGCTGCGGCGAAACGAAGGCTCGCTCTGCGGTGCACAGATTTTCGGCAATGACCCCGCGATCATGGCGGAGGCAGCCGTCTCGGCGCTTTCTCACAGCGGCTGCGACTTCATCGACATCAACATGGGCTGTCCCATGCCGAAGATCGCCAATAACGGCGACGGCAGCGCTCTGATGCGCGACCTTCCCCTTGCGGGTCGAATCGTCCGCGCCGTCAAGGACGCTGTTTCCGTGCCCGTCACGGTAAAATCCCGCCTCGGCTGGGACAAGGGCAGCATCCGCGCCGTCGAAATGGCGCAGGTTCTGCAGGATAACGGTGCCGACGCGATTGCCCTCCACGGGCGCACAAAGTCCATGCTCTATTCCGGCAACGCCGATTGGGACGCCATCGGCAAGGTCGTCCGCGCCGTCTCGATTCCCGTGATCGCCAACGGCGACCTCTTTTCCACGCAGGCGCTCCTGCGCTGTCGGGAGCACTCCGGCGCGTCGCTGTTCATGGTCGGGCGCGCCGTTTTCGGCGACCCATGGATTTTTTCCGAATTTTCCGCCGCACTTTCGGGGCAACCGCTGCCGGAGCGGCCGCCGCTTGCCGAGCGGATCAACGTCGCATTGCACCAGTTTGACCTCGCGCTGGAGGACAAAGGCGAGCATATCGCCTGTCTTGAGGCGCGGAAGCACCTTGCCTGGTATCTGCGCGGCGTTGCGCACAGCGGGTATTATAAGGAACAGATTTCTCACCTCTCCGCACCGGAGGAGGTCCGCGCGATCGCCAAGGCGATCCAACGAGATTTGAGGTGATTTCCCATCGAAGAAGCTCGAATTATCCAAAAAGCGACCGCGGGTGATTCCGCCGCCTTTGAGACGCTGGTCGTAAAATATCAGGCCTCGGTCTATCGGCTCTGCTTCCGCATGAGCGGTAACGCCGAGGACGCCGCCGATCTGACGCAGGAGGCATTCGTAAAGGCGTGGCGCTGTCTGGAAAGCTTCCAGTTCAAGTCGTCCTTCTCGACATGGCTGTATCGGCTGGCATCGAATGTCTGCCTTGACCATCTGCGCAGCGCAAAGCGCAATCGTACCGTCCCGCTGATCGTCACCTGTGCGGACAGCGAGGCACTGGTGATCGACCCGCCCGACCCCGCGCCGCTGCCGGAGGAGCAGGTCGTCCTTACCGAGGAGCAGCAGTATTTGCAGCTTGCCATGGCTTCGCTTGAGATCGAGGAGCGTCGGCTGCTGACCCTGCGCGTGGTCAACGATCTGAGCTACGCCGAGATCGCGGAGCTGCTGGAGATCAAGGAGGGCACGGTCAAGTCCCGTCTCTCCCGCGCACGCGACCGATTGCGAAAAAATTTTTTGAAATTACGGAACGAATCCGCATCCGCGTCGTCAAAATAGCAGAAAGGAGGTAAAACGATGCATTGCAAAGAATACCTGCAACTGCTGAGCGGTCATTTGGACCGCACAAACAGCGAAAAGGAAGAAAAACGGCTGCAAGGTCATCTCAAAAGCTGCAAGCACTGCCGTGAGCTGCTGGCACAGATGGAAGCCAACGATCTCCTGATCAATGATGAAGCGATCGTACCTCCTGCCGATTTGACCCAACGCATTATGGCGCGGGTCGAAAAGGAGCCGCGCAAGCGCGTCAACCGTCGCCGCATCATTTCTTACGCCGCTGCAGGTCTTGCCGCAGCCGCGATGTTCACCCTCGTCATGACCGGTCGTATTCCCCTGCTCTCCCGTGAAAAGGTCTCTGCCAACCTGCCGAGTGACCCGCTGAGCTCCGTGAGCGCCTTCTACGACGAGGCGGAGGAGGATTTGGATAAGCTCGGCGAGGCCAACGACGTCTGTGCCACGGAATATGCACCGACCGATTCGGGCAATGACCTTACCGCTCCGAACGGCACGCCGACAGAATCTAACGCTTTTCCGCCCATATTTACGGGCGCTGCGGACATTGAAAACGACGCAGTAACCGAGGCGCCGCAAAAAATCGACACTCCCACCCCGACAGAAGCGGTACCAATCCCGACGGACGCGGCGCCCGAGGAGCCTTCCGAGGTGTCCGCCCGGTCAACGGAGCCGGTTGAATCCGACATAGGGTTGCCCGCGCCGGTGCCAATAACGGGAATTCCGGGATCTGTACCGCCAGAGGACTGTATGCTTCCGACGGAGGCTCCCACCGAGCCGACCGAAATCGTTGCGGAGCCGATCCTCCCGGACGCCTCCAATGAGCGGACCCCGCCGAAACGCGGTCTGCCTCATGAGACGGTCGGCGTATTCCCCGGCGGACCGGTGCTCGTCATTTGGGACGCGGCGGACGCCTCGATATCGCCCTACGCGGATTTGGAAGCCGTCGAGCTGAAGAACCTTCCGATCTCCTCCGATACGGCGCTGCTCTTCCCGCGGTTTATGCAATCCCTGCCGCTGGCTGAGCATTCCATTTTAAACAATTCGCTGCCTGCGTCGGAGCCGCAGTTTTCCGTGACCGCATACAAAACGTCTTACGAAACGTTTCATTCCGTTCTTTTGGACTATGTGGGCACATACGAGCTGACCGTCTATTATCCCACGACCGACGGCGACTATACGCAGGGACTGCTGCTGTTGATTACCAAGACCGCCTCGTAAGCGAATAAACGAACCTCTTTTTCACAAACTACCCCGTGAGGTGGTTGCCGTGAAAAAGAGGTTCGTTATTTTACTTGTCATCGTTCTGCTGCTGACTCCGCCCGCAGCGGCGGCGGAAGATTATCTCCGCTGGGTGGACTTCAAGGTCGGTTATCCCGCGCTCTCCGAGGCGCTGCGGCTGGACATTTCCTCGCACGAGACGGAGCAGCCGCTCTCGTGGGTCGATATACTGGCGCTTGCCGCGACCCGCAGTGGGGACAGCGGTGTATCCGTCAGCGCCGTCAAGAGCGCCGCAAAGGAGCTGCTCGGAAAGCAGCCGCCGGAAAAATTTCTCGGCAAGCAGTACAAATACTTCGCATACTATCAGCAGGCGTTCCATGCCGTCCTCGGCGGCTTGGTCGGAAGCTACGCCATCGAAATTCCGCGCGACGACGGGACAACAGAGCGCTCGGCAGCTTACGGGTTAAAGGCGTTCTCCCCGATCGCGGCAGGCTACGGCTACAGTCACTATGCCGACTTCGGCAGCCGACGCACCTACGGCTTTTCGCGCCCGCACCTCGGCAACGACCTCATGGGCACGCTCGGCACGCCGATCATCGCCGTGGAGAGCGGCACCGTCGAGGCGCTCGGGTGGAATCGGTACGGCGGCTGGCGCATCGGCATCCGTTCGGACGATTCGCTGCGCTACTATTACTATGCGCACCTGCAAAAGGACCATCCCTACGCGGCGGGGCTTGCGGAGGGGCAGCACGTCACTGCGGGCGACGTCATCGGCTTTATGGGCAGAACGGGCTACTCAACCCGCGAAAACGTCAACAACATCGACGCGGTGCACCTGCATTTCGGCATCGAACTGGTTTTTGACGAAAGTCAAAAGGAGAGCGACCATGAGATCTGGATCGACCCCTACGCGATCGTTCAGCTCCTCGCGACTCACCGCAGCTCCGTCCGCTATGATGCCGCGCAGGAGCGCTGGGTGCGCATTTATCCCTACTACGATTTGGACACGCCGTAAGCAGCCATGCGGCGGCGCACCGAATAACGCGGCAGGACCTCCCAAAAAATATTATTTCCCGACATTTTGTGTTTCGACAAATTTCACGCACAAGATGTGGTATCTTCATCTTGGGACAAGGGATACACAGACAGCCGTCATATCATCCTCGGCAGGAACACCGGCGATCAGCAGTGCCGCCAATTCACGCGGCGACTGCCCGCGGAAGGAAGCGATCAGCTCCTCGGTGTCCTCCCTTCCCGCTCCGTCACTGACCAAGACAAGCATTTCTCCCCATTTCAGGGACAGCGAATACCGCTCCGGCAGGTGATCTCCTCCCACACCGACGCCCGGAGGCGGTGTTGCTGTCCCGATTTTCTTTACCTGCGCATCCTCGCGGAGATAGGACGGCGCGGCGCCCCATTTATACAGCACGGCGGTGCCGTCGGAAAGGTCGATGCGCAGAAGATCGACCGTGGTGAAGCAGCCTGTCCCGCGCAGCAGCTCCATACCGTTCATAATTTTCAGCGCGGCTTCGGCTTCCAAGCCCGAACGCAGCAGCCGCTCCAGCAGCCGAACCGTCTCCCCACTCAGGCGAGAGGCTCCCTCTCCCGTCCCCATTCCGTCACAGAGGAGGACGAAGTAGTCCGCGCCCCGCCCCGCGAAGCACACGCCGCGGTCGCCGATCGCACCGTTGCCGTTTTTCCCGACCGTGCTGATCCCAACGGCGGGCTGAAACCGAGCCGCCGCACGATCCGCCGCGCTCCCCTCCGCGCGAAGATAGGCAGCAATGCAGGAAAACTCCTCCGCCACGACCTGTCGGCTCTCGCGGAGCTGCATCCGATAGCGGCGGCGGTAGAGCATTCCCTCCAGCTCCTGATTCAGCGCCGTCAGAAAGCCGTCAAGATGGCAGCAATCATTGCGAAAGCTTTGCGGAAAATCCTCCGCGTGCGCCGTCCCGCGCTCCAAAATCCGCGCCGAAGCGGAGGAAAGCGCCTGATACGTCTCCTTCGCGCGGTGCTGCCAGCAGCGGTGAAAGCGTGCGCAGCAGCGGCAAATGCGTTCCGCCGTCGCGTCGTAGATTCCCGCCGCCTCGCTGACCGCGGGGGCTGTCAGGCATTGGGGGAGCTGCCGACTGAGGCTCTCCAAAACCTCCGCGGCGGTCACCAGCCGAAACTGTGCCTCCTCCGTGCCTCCGACCGGTTGAGGGCGGAGCAGCCGCAGCCTCCGCAGCACGGCACCGCCGAGGATGCCCAGCCCGACCGCGCCGCAGCTCCCGACCGTCATAGTCCCGCTCCCCAGCAGCACCGCGCACGGCAGGACCAAATAAGTGAGCGCTCGAAGCTGCTTGCCGCCGAAGCGCCAAGCGAGTGTCGGCAGCAGCACCATCAGCAGCGCCGTGCTCTGAAATTCTCCGGTCAGGCTCAATGCCAATGCCGGAAGGATCGCACTGATCGGCTCGTCCGAGGCATAGGCAATCGCGATCGCGCCCGCCGGTCCGAGGGGAATCGGCGACGGAAGCACAGCAAGACCGGAAATGATCCCCGTAGGAAGCAGCAGCGCCTCATTTTTCCGGAAGGCAGCCGTCGCCGCCCCGCCGATCAGCCAGCGTGTCGCCCACAGTGTCCATTCCGCCTCCCCGCTGAAAAGGCACACCGCACCGAGCAGAGCGCAGACCGTCGCCGCCATGATCGGCATGAACCAGCGCGTCACAGGAAGCCGCGTCCCCTGAAAAATCGCCAGCGCCGCCAGCATCAGCAGCGACATGGCGGCAAAGAGCGCCGCCTCCGCACCGTCGCAGAACAGGAAATAGCCGCCGATCGCGCCGAACGTGCCGACAACCGCCGGCAGACCCATCGGCAGTGCCGCAATATAGCTTGCCGCAAGCGGAAGCGGTCGCTGCCAAAGCAATGCACCGGTCAGCAGGAGCGCGGCAAAAAATTTCGGCACACAGTCGCGCAGCAGCCGTCCTGTTGCGGAGCGGCAGAGCAGATGCGGCTGTTTTTTCGGCAGTAATTGCTGAATTTGCTTCATGCGGTAACCTCCAAAAGCGGCGCGGGCACTGCGGGAAATGCCGCTGCCGTTCGAATTATAGTAGAATCTGTTAAAAAGCTTGAGAAGCATTTTATAGCGCCAAAGGCGCGTTAGATTCTGCATGAGACGGCGCATCGCGCGAATGCACGATGCGAGTGTGCGTAGCACATGGGATTCTTGATGAAATATTTTCATCAAGAATCAGTAT
>URWG01000088.1 GCA_900551495.1 uncultured Eubacteriales bacterium | reverse complement strand
AGCACCTGCCCCACCTGCACGACGCTGTGCGCCGTGTCCGTCGTGTGGTATTCCCCGGCCGGCTCATAATCGTCCTCCGCCGTGGGCGTGTAGGCCTCGGTCGCGTGGGTATGGACGATCAGCACGAGCGGCCCCTCCGCCGACCGGTCGAACGAGATCGGCTGCGTGATGAGCTCTGCGGGGTCGATCTCCGCGCCGGAGCGGTTGGCAATGTCCACCAGCGCCGCGTCCTCCGCCGAAAAGCGCAGCAGCCGCGACGGGGCGCGATATTCCAGCGGTGCAAAACGCTCGACCGTCTCCGCCGTTACGGTGCTCGGCGCGGGCTGAGGCTCGTCCGACAGCAGCCCAAGCCCGAAAAACAGCGCGATTGCCTCCCCGTTGCTGCCGCGGAGCATCGAGGCAAGCCGCAGCGCCATCGCCGTCAGCAGCAGTGCAAAGCAGACGCTCCGCAGCGTCAGCCGCTCCTTTGTTCTCATGCTATCAACTCCTGTAGGATATGTATGCGCGCGACGGGGAAAATAGAACGGGGGATTTTTCCCGTGCAGGCAGTATCGTTAGAATCCGTAGGGGCACCGTTTCAGTGCCCGCCGACAGACGCATTGTTAAGTGAATAGTGAATACTGAATGGTGAATAGTGAATAATGTCGGTGTGCCTTCGGCACGGATTGAAATAAGTGTCAACCCCTCAGTCAGCTTCACCGACAGCTCACATTACACAAGGGGGGCTTGGGGCGGTGCGCGCAAACACCCTCCTTACACAGGGGAGCCGTGGGGCGATACGCGCAAACGTCCCCCTCGCCCTGCCGCTGACGGCGCTGTCGTTTACCGTCCGTTGGGTCAGATACGGCGCTGCTCGGCGCGGTTTCCCGTGCGGCTTGCGTGGACGGCGGGCAGCTTCGGGTCGCGCAGCTCCTGCATCCGCTCGGGCTGCTGCGGTCGTTGTTCCATAAAAAATCCCCTCCGGACACAGTTTGTCCGAAGGGGAAACTTTTTATGTATCGGGTTCTTCAGTACCGCAGAAATCGGCGCATCCGATCCTCCGCACGGCGAAGCGTACGGTTGACGGTCGAACGGCTGACCCCACGGCGCTTGGCGATCTCCGCCTGCGTCCGGCCGTCAAAATAAATCGCCTGCAGCAGCTCCCGCTGCAGGGGCGTCAGCTCGTTTTCCATGACCGCCTGCATCCGCCGAAGCTGCACCTCCCGCGGCAGACGGACATCGGAATACTCAAAGCGTATATTTTTCACTGCGATAAAAGCTCCTTTCGTAATAGTGTGCCGTCAGCTCCGCCAGCTCGTAGCACTGCGTCAGGATCGGCGACAGCAGCGCGATCTCGTGGCGGATCGAGACGCGTTCCTGCGCGGTTTCGGCAGCTCTGAGACAGGCACGCAGCAGCCGCAGCTTATTGCGCAGCAGCTCCGCCGACAGCAGATACCCCTCGGACAGCTCCGCGAGCCTCATTCCACCGGCACCAGCGTCGCCCCGAAGAAGTCGCGCGCGTAGTCGGACAGGCAGGCGCGGCAATACCACCGCCCCTCGAGAAAATAGGCAAGCGTTCCGCGGGGCAGCTCCTCGCCGCAGCCCTCGCACCAGCACACAGGTTCGGTTCCGGTCAACCGAAGTCACCTCCTCTCGGGATTCAGCTTATCCAAGCGAGGTCCTTCACATCCGCAACCGTATATTAAAGGAGGTCAAAACAGAAAAAATCGGAAGTATCTTGTTTAAATCAATTTCCAATTATTTCCATTTCCACACGGACAGTGTACTACACGCACCGTGTGATGTCAAGAACTTTTTTCGTTTTCGTCCGAAAATCGCAAAAACTGCCCCACATTTTGTGGTACGGTAGGTGCGAAAGGGAGGCACAGGGGAATATGCTGGGGAATCGGATCGCGCTGCTGCGGCGGCAATTGAAGCTGTCACAGCGGGAGCTTGCGGCTGCGTTACAGATCAGCCCGAGCGCCGTCGGGATGTACGAGCAGGGACGCCGCGTGCCGACCGCCGAGCTTTTGGTGGCGATCGCGGCGCTGTTCGGTGTCAGCACCGACTACCTGCTCACCGGCGTTGACCGCAGACGGCTCGCCGAGGCGCTGCGGGCGCGGACACGGAACGAGGCGGGGCTTCCGCTGTCGCCGGAGGAGGCAGCGCTGCTCACGGACGGGCTTTTGCGGTTGACGGAGCGCAAAAAATCGGCTATCATGGAGAAAAACGGAGGTGACGCCATGACGGTCGAGGAACGGTTTATGCAGGAGGCACTGGCATTGGCGCGGGAGGCGGCAAACGACGGCGAGGTGCCGGTGGGCTGCGTGGTCACTGACGGCGAGCGCATCGTCGGGCGCGGGAGAAATCGCCGCGAGACTGCGAAAAATGCCCTCTCTCACGCCGAGCTGGAGGCGATCGACGAGGCGTGTCGGACGCTGGGCGGCTGGCGGCTGTGGAGATGCGTGCTTTATGTGACGCTTGAGCCGTGCCCGATGTGCGCAGGTGCCATCATCAACGCACGAATTCCGCACGTCGTTTACGGCGCTGCCGACGCGAAGGCAGGCTCGTGCGGCAGTCTGACAAATCTGTTCGCCCTACCCTATAATCACCGCCCGACCGTCACGGCGGGGGTCTGCGAGGAGGAGGCACGGGCGCTGTTGCAGGATTTTTTCCGCCGTCTGCGCGAGAATCCGCCCGTCCGAACGTGGAAAAAGCCCGAAGCCGCCGATTGACGCTCCAAAGGCTCCCCTGTGTAAGCGAGGTTTGCGCCTAAAACTCCCCTGTGTAAGCGAGGTTTGCGCCAAAGGCTCCCCTGTGTAAGGGGAGCTGTCGGCGAAGCTGACTGAGGGGTTGACATTTTTTAATCCGTGCCGCAGGCACACCGCCATTCTTCACTGTTCACTGTTCACTTGACGATACTGCCTGCACGCGGCGGGCGAAGCAATCTACAATTTTATCAATGCGGAAAACTCTATTGATTTGCGCGGTTCGGCGTGGTAGAATAGGGGAAATTACGGAGGAGCCATCCATGATTTTCTCAATTTCTGCCGCGCCGATCTGCACAATGTCGGACGCGGTTACCGCATTACAGGATGCCGCGATCGACCACAGCGAGGCGCTGCACATTGACCACGATCGAATGCTGCGCGACTACGGCTGCCTTTGGATGCTGGTGCGGTGCGGCGTGCGTCTGACGCGTCTGCCGATCGAGCGCCCGCGCATCGAGACCTTTCTGCGCCGCCCGACGGCAACGCTCAGCGTCCGCGACTATACGATCCTCGACGGTGACGAGACGGTCGGCACCGCCGTGCAGTCCTGGGTGCTGGTCGATGCCGAAAGGCGAAAAATCGTCAATCTGCGGCACATCGACTGCCTTTGGACGCTGCCGACGCCGACGCCCGAACGCACCGCGCTTCCGCTCCGTCCGTCGCTCCCCGCCGTGCTGACCGAGCGTGCGCAGTGGCGAATTGCGCCGGACGAGATCGACGGCAACGGTCATCTGAACAACGTCCGCTACATTCGGCACGCCGAGGCGCTCGCTCCGACGGGCTGCACCGCTTTGGATGTGCAATTTGACAGGGAGTGCTTTGCGGGGGAGACCCTGCATTTGCAAGCCGCGCCCGACTTTTTCGTGCAGGGCGTGAAGGATAGCGGCGAGGTGAGCTTTCGCCTGTGGCTGCGGAGGGAGGATATATGAAACGTTACATGATTCCGATCCTGCTGATCCTGCTGCTCTGCTGCAGCGGCTGCGCGGGCGGCACACCGACCGAAACGACCGCGCCGACCGATGAGGCGACGGACACCGATTTCATCCCCGCGGAGCTGATCGGCACCTGGACGAGCGCCTCCGGCGGCGAGCTGGACATGACGGAGACATTTACATTTAACGAGGATGGCACGCTATCCGCCTATGCGATATATCGCGGCACGGAGACGCCGACCGTCTGCGGCAGCTTTACCGTCAGCGGTCACACACTTCTGTGTGAGATCAGCGAGGGCGTCAATGAGCCGTATACCGTAACGTATGAATTTCGGATCGACGGTCGGGAGCTGTTTCTGGCCGACGACGAGGGCGATTCGCATTTTTTGCGCGTTTCGTAACGCGTTTTTACTGATGCTGCCGAGCCCTGCGAGCGGCAGACGATGCCGCCCGAAACAGCATATTTTTCCCGAAAGGATGCAGATATTATGAAACCTTACAAACTGCTTACACCGGAGGAGCGGCGGGCGGAGTATGCCGCGATGCTGAAAGAATTCGAGCGCCGCAAGGCGCTGCACCTGAATCTTAACATGGCGCGTGGGAAGCCCTCGCGTCAGCAGCTCGACCTTGTGAGCGGTATCCTGACCGCGCTGTCCGGCCCGTCGGACTGCTTCGACGACACGCTTGACGTACGCAACTACGGCGAGGTCAGCGGACTTCCGTCGGCGAAGCGTCTGTTTGCCGAGCTGCTGGGAACAAAGCCCGAGGAAATTTTTGTCGGCGGCAACGCGAGCCTGTCGCTGATGTACGATCTGATCGCCAAGGCATACACCCACGGGCTGCGCCGTTCCGAGCGCCCGTGGTCGAAGGAGCCGATCGTCAAATTTCTCTGCCCCGCCCCCGGCTACGACCGCCATTTCCGCATCTCGCAGTCATTCGGCATGGAACTGATCACAATCCCCATGACCGCCGACGGTCCCGACATGGACGCGGTTGAGGCGGCGGTGAGGGACCCCGCCGTGAAGGGTATGTGGTGCGTCCCGAAGTACTCCAACCCCGACGGCATCGTCTATTCCGACCGCACCGTCGATCGGATCGCCGCGCTCCGTCCCGCCGCGCCGGATTTCGCGCTGATGTGGGATAACGCATACTGCCTCCATGAGGTTTTCGGCGATTTTGTCCCGTTCCGCGACATGCTGACCCTCTGCCGCGACGCGGGAAATCCCGATATGGTATATGAATTTGCCTCGACCTCGAAGATCACCTTCCCCGGCGCAGGCGTGGCGGTCATGGCATCGTCGATTGAAAATCAGAAGTATTTGCAGAGCCTGATCGCCGTGCAGACCATCAGCTATGACAAGGTGAACCAGCTTCGCCACGTCCGTTTCCTGCGCGACAAGGCGCACACGCTCGAGCTGATGCGCCGGCACGCCGCTATCCTCGCGCCGAAATTCAAAGCGGTGCTCGACGCGCTGGAGACGCAGATCGCCCCGCTCGGGATCGCCGAATGGACGCGTCCGACGGGCGGCTACTTCGTCTCCTGCAACGCGATGGCGGGGACGGCGAAGCGGGTGCTGGCGCTCTGTGCGGAGGCGGGCGTTGTGATGACGGCTGCCGGCGCGACCTTCCCCTACGGCATCGACCCCGCGGACAGCAACATCCGTATCGCGCCGAGCTTCCCGCCCGTCGGGGAGCTGGAGCAGGCGATGGAGATCTTCTGCCTCTGTCTGCGCCTTGCCGCGCTGGAAAAGCTCGGGCTTTCGTGAATGTCGGCGGCGGCCCGTGGCTTGGGTCGCCGCTTCAGCTTATTCAAAAGTCTCAATCGCCTTTTGAATAAGCTGCCTTCAAAATTGCAAAACAGAAAAAATGGCGATTGTTTTGCAATTTTGTCCGCTGCGGCGGAGCGATTGAACGCGAAAGAGAACCCTGACGGTTCCCTTTCACACTTTTCCTCCCTCCGAAACTTTTCATTGGATCGTTTTGAACGACTGTTACGGCGACCTGTAGCTCGGGTCGCCGCTTTTTCTACAAAAAAGAAAGGAAAAATTGCATGGAATTTGTTTGCTTTCTTCGGGAAAAGCGGTGGACGAATCGCAATTCATCTGATATAATGATGTTGGATAACTGCGGCGTTTTGTCTGCCGCGCGGGATACTTTGTTGAATTTGAGCCACGGCTCGGAAAAATAAGAGGTACTCTAACATGATCGCACACGGAAAAGAGATAAAGATTTTCAGCGCGAACTCCAATCTGCCCTTTGCCCGCGGAATTTGCACCGAGCTGGGTCTTGATCTCGGCAACAGCACCGTTACCGCCTTCGCCGATGGAGAGATTTCCGTTTCCATCAACGAGACCGTTCGCGGCTGCGATGTTTTTGTCGTGCAGTCCACCTGCAAGCCCGTCAACAACAATCTGATGGAGCTGCTGATTATGATTGACGCGTTCCGCCGCGCCTCCGCCGGCCGCATCACCGCCGTCATTCCCTACTTCGGCTATGCGCGGCAGGACCGCAAGGCGAAGGGACGCGACCCGATCTCCGCAAAGCTCGTGGCAAACCTTATCACCGAGGCAGGCGCCGACCGCGTTCTGACGATGGACCTCCACGCCGCGCAGATTCAGGGCTTCTTTGATATTCCCGTCGATCATCTGGTCGGCAATCCGCTTTTCGTGCGCTATTATATGTCTAAATTTGACGAAAATGTCTACAATCACGACGATTTTTGCGTTGTTTCGCCGGATGTCGGCTCCGTGGCACGCTCCCGCGCCTTCGCCGCGAAGATGCACATGGGACTTGCCATCGTCGATAAGCGCCGCCAGCGCGCGAATATGTGCGAGGTCATGAACGTCATCGGCGACGTCGAGGGCAAGACCTGTATCCTCTTTGACGACATCGTGGACACCGCCGGCTCGCTGTGCAATGCCGCCGAAGCCATCAAAACCATCGGCAAAGCCAAGGCTGTATACGCCTGCGCCTCGCACGGCGTGCTGTCCGACCCCGCCCTCAATCGTGTGGAGGAAAGCTGCATCGACGAGCTGATGCTTCTGAACACCATTCCGCTGCCTGCGGGCTACACCGGTCGGAAGATCCGCCAGCTTGACGCCGCGCCGACCTTTGCAAAGGCGATCACGCGTATCTATAACGAGACATCCATCTCCAGCCTGTTCTGATGCTGTTTCGAAAGCCTGCCTGCGATTGGCTGATCGTCGGTCTGGGAAACCCCGACAAAAACTACGAAAAAACCCGCCATAATGTCGGTTTTCGCGCCGTTGACGCGCTGGCAAAGCGCCTCGGTGCGAAAATCGACCGCGTAAAATTTCGGGGTCTGTACGGTCAGGCAGTGTTTGAGGGCAAAAAACTCATTCTGCTCAAGCCCCAGACATTTATGAACAACTCCGGTCTGTCCGTGATGGATGCCGCGCGATTTTATAAGCTCCCGCCGGAGCGCGTGCTCGTGATCTTCGACGATATTTCGCTCGATGTCGGGCGACTGCGTGTTCGCGCGGACGGCTCTGCCGGCGGACATAACGGCATAAAATCCATCATCGGCGGGCTGAATTCGCAGTCCTTCCCGCGGGTCAAGATCGGCGTCGGCGCAAAGCCGCACCCCGATTACGAGCTTGCGGATTGGGTGCTGTCGAATTTCTCCGCATCGGAGGAAAAGCTGCTTGCCCCCGCCGTGGAACGCGCAGGGGAGGCAGCGCTTGCCGTGATCTCGGACGGCGTTCCGAGCGCCGCGAATCGTTTTAACGGCGCAAAATGAGCGAATTCGGCGTCGGTTTTTGTCGTTTGAGCGATTTTTGAACGATTTTAAGCGATTTTGACGAATAACGTCACAGAATACGGAAAACGGGGGCTCTCCCCTGTTTTCCGCATTTGTGCGTGCGGCGATCGGCTCCCCTCGTGCAAAGGGTAGGAAGTGCGAACACCGCATATTGGCTCCCCTGTGTAAGGGAGGACGTTTGCGAGCGCCGCTCAATGGCTCCCCTGTGTAAGGGGGGACGTTTGCGAGCGCCGCCTGTGGCGGATACAGCG
>URWG01000087.1 GCA_900551495.1 uncultured Eubacteriales bacterium | reverse complement strand
CAACGGCTACGGCTTCGGAATGACCCCGGGGGAAATTTTTAATCAAGAATCAGTATCACTCAAGCGAGCGGAGATAGGCGTCCGTTTCCTTCGGCACTTCAACGGCGAACGGCTTTCTCAGCACCGGCACGAACAGGAAGCCGTCGCCGTTTCTCTGAAGGTACGCGTCAGACGAACCAGCTTTCCGTCAGCGCTCTCGGCGGGAAAAACGCCGCTCTGTCCAGCTCCCGCGTATTTCCGAAGAAGAGCGTCTGCCGAAATCCGATCGCGGCACTTCTCACCTGAACCGTCCACACGCGACGGCTTCTCTTGCGGATACGGAGCTGCAGCGTATTGTCCGAATAGTCGGGATAGCTTGCATTCTCCCGCTGCTTCAAGCCGTCAACCAGCTTTGCGGCGGTCATTGCCGCGCTGTTGAGCGCTTCCTCCGTGGCGGCGGTGTCGGGCACGATGTACAGCCCGTTTTCCTGTATCGCATTCGGCGCTTTTTTCAGCATTGCGTTTCGATTCATCTCAATGCGAAGAACGGGCTTGTCGCTCAAATCGCAAAGTGCCTGCTCCAGCAGTGCTTGATTGTCATGGAAGAATTCCCGCGTTTTTTTGCGGTTGGCATTGTACCTTATGTCAAAATGATTGGAGAAAATGAGCAGAAGCTCAAGCAACCAAGCCTGCACGTCCGTAAGCGGAAAATCGGGCAGCTTCCCGATTGCAACGAGCACAACGACCGCCGTCATTCCCACAAGACCCGCAACACTTATCGTGCGCAGAACGTAAAACAGAAAACGTTTATATCGGAATTTCATGTGTTACCTCCTTTACGTCGGTTTCATGTGCTATCTTCTTGATCGGCTTAATCGAAAAAGCCGATATTCCCTCCGCTGCCGTACCGAATCACTCCATCAGCACAAGCAGCGCTCCGTCCTGCGGATCGACAGCATACAGCAGCCCTGCGTATCCCATTACGGTATACTCCGGCGATACCGTGTATTGTAAGCCCCAGTATTCATCCGAATAGCGGACCACCTCCGTGAGCTTTGCATATCGTTCAAAATACCGCTCGATGATCGGGTCGATTTTTCCCAACCATTCGGCAAAATCCGCTTCTTTGTGCAGGTCAAGCCCGTCCGCTGCCTCTGCGCCTTTCCGCTGTAACCATTCATTATCAACGGGAATCGCATCGGCGGGATGGGAAGCTTCGACGGTTTGAAACACAATGCCGTGATATTCATATTGCCGCCGATCGCAGCCCGTCAGTAATGCAAGCAAAAAGACCGGTATCAGGAACGCAAGTAGCGTTGTTCTGCTCTTCATAGGCTGTCTCCCCCCGATTTCATATCCGACGCTGTTTATTATTCCCATGCTTTTGTTCCCTCTCACGGCAAAATCTCATAGTTATAGATCTCACCTGTCGTTTCAGATATATAGTAAATTCTTACGCCATATCCGAGAATGGGTATTTCTTCCGGTACCTCATAACGAACCGCCCATATGCCGTTATTGTAGTGCATGATATCTGTCAGCTCGTGGTAACGGGCAAAGTATCGCAGCAATATTGGTTCGATCTTATTCAAATAAATGAAAAAATCGTTGCACTTCTGCAAGTTTAATCCCTCTGCTGCGCTCAGGCTCTTTTTTGCAGCCAGTCGTTATCAAACCAGATGTGTTCCGGGATATAGGGGCTGTCCAGCCACTCCACGGCGATCTCGTCGTGATAAAGGCGGTCCCTGTCCGAGCAGGCGGTAAGCCCGCAGAGAAGCAGCGTCACAAGCACTATGAGGCTCACGAGCCGTTTTTCCCTCGTTTTCATATCTCCTTATGCCCCCCTCGCAACGTCGTATGCCGTTTTTTCGGTAAAATCTTACTATATTTTAAGTATACCATAAAGCTCCCGTCGACGCAACAGTGGATTCCGTTATCCGAAAACAAACTCGGCTCCCTCTGACGAGGGAGGTAAAAGTGCGGACTTATAAAACTCGGGACGGGTCTGTACCCGTCCCGAGTTGAAAGCCGATATAGTGCCGGTCACACCTCAAACATCAGGTCGCCGTAGGTGGGAACAGGCCAAAGGTCCTTATCCACCAGCAGCTCCAAGCGGTCGATCGGCTCACGCAGCGCCTTCATATCCGCCGTCACGGTGTCGTGGCTGAAGCACGCCAGCGTTTGCAGGCAGTCCATGCTGTTGGTCTTTTCCATGTCCAGCTCCAAGCGGTGCAGCGCGTCGCTCGCCTTCGTCAAAAGCTCGCTCGTCTCCTGCAAAAGCCGCTCCTGCACCCGCGTCGGGGCAGCAGGACAGGCATTGCGCACCTTGCAGATCGAGTCACCCAGCCGCGCCGTATAGCGCACGATCGCGGGAATATAATGCTTCGCCGCCATGTGGATCATCGTCCGCGCCTCAATGCCGGTCACCTTGGCATAGGTCTCGTACATGATCTCGCTGCGCGAGTGCAACTCCGCCTCGGTAAAGACACCGAAGCTGCCGAACAGCCGGATTGCCTTCTCGGTCGTGAGCGACGGGACGGCGGAGACCATACTCGGCAGGTTCGGCAGCCCGCGTCGCTCCGCTTCCTGTACCCATTCGTCGCTGTAGCCGTTGCCGTTAAAAATCACGCGGCCGTGCTCGCGCAGGTTCTCCGCAACCAGACGGTTCGCCGCAGCCGTCACATCCTCGCTGTGCTCCAAGACATCCGCCGCCTCGGAGAACGCCTCCGCCATGATGGTATTGATTACGGTATTGGAGGTGGCGATGCAGTCCGACGAGCCGACCATGCGGAACTCGAACTTATTGCCCGTGAAGGCAAAGGGCGAGGTGCGGTTGCGGTCGGTCGCATCCTGATGAATCAGCGGCAGGGTGGAAACACCGGTGTTGAGCTGGCTGCCCGCAATGCAGTCGGCTGCCGTGCCCGTCTCGACAATCTGCCGCACGACATCCTGAAGCTGGTCGCCGAGGAAGATGGAAATAATCGCGGGGGGCGCCTCGTCCGCACCCAGCCGCAGATCGTTGCCGACGCAAGCGGTGGACATCCGCAGCAGATCCGCATGGCGATCGACCGCCTTGATGATGCACGAAAGCACCAACAGGAATTGCAGATTATCGTTCGGCGTAGAGCCCGGCTCAAGCAGATTTTCGCCCGTGTCCGTGGCGATCGACCAGTTATTGTGCTTGCCCGAGCCGTTGACGCCCGCAAAGGGCTTTTCATGCAGCAGACACACCAGCCCGTGCCGTCCGGCAACGCGCTTCATCGTCTCCATCATAAGCTGGTTCTGATCGACCGCGACGTTGCAGGTGCAGAAGATCGGGGCGCACTCGTGCTGTGCGGGGGCAACCTCGTTATGCTGCGTGGTGGCGGTAATGCCCATTTTCCACAGCTCGACATTGAGGTCCGCCATAAACGCGCCGACGCGCTCACGGATTACGCCGAAATACTGGTCCTCCAGCTCCTGTCCCTTGGGTGCGGGCGCACCGAACAGCGTCCTGCCGGTGTAGATCAGGTCGCGGCGGCGGAGATATTTCTCGCGGTCCACGATAAAATACTCCTGCTCCGCGCCGATGGAGGGAATGACCTGCTGTGCCGTCTCGTCGCCGAACAGCCGCACGATCCGCATCGCCTGCGCGGAAAGCGCCTCCATAGACCGCAGCAGCGGCGTTTTATTGTCCAGCGCCGCGCCGGTGTAGGAGATAAAGACCGTCGGGATGCACAGAATCGTGCCGCAGGACATATTTTTGACGAACGCGGGCGAGGTAATGTCCCACGCGGTATAGCCGCGGGCATAGTGCGTCGCCCGCAGACCGCCCGAGGGGAAGGAGGAGGCGTCCGGCTCGCCCATGATGAGCTGCTTGCCGGTCAGCCGCAGCAGAGCCCTTCCCTGCGCGTCCGGCGGGCAGAGAAAGGAGTCGTGCTTCTCCGCCGTCACGCCGGTCAGCGGCTGGAACCAGTGGGTATAATGGGTCGCGCCCTTTTCCAGCGCCCACTCCATCATCGCCTGTGCAATACTGTCCGCAGACGGCATGGAAATCTGTCCGCCGCCGTGCTCGGCGCGCAGGAATTCCTCGTAGACCTCCTGCGGCAGCCGCTCGCGCATGACCGCCTTTGTGAACACGTTCTCGCCGAAGCAGTCCGAAATTCGTTCCATAAACAGTCCCCCCTGATAACCGTATAAACATCGTATTTTAACAGTTTAGCTGTTTTATCCTCAAATTGCAAGCCCCCGCGCAGATTTCATAGGCGTCAACAAACGCTCCGACAAAGCGCCGCGGAAATTTATACAAATTTACTACAAATTTACCATTTTCGACGCCGAATACTTTCCCTTGCGCCGTGACACACTGATAGCGGGGGTGTGTTGCATTGCTGATCTCATTTTTGCGTACACTGATATTATATATCATCCTGGTGCTGACGGTGCGTCTGATGGGAAAGCGGCAGATTGGGGAGATGGAGCCTGCGGAATTCGTCGTAACAATGCTGATTGCGAACCTTGCCGCCATCCCGATGCAGGACAGCGCCATCCCTCTGCTGAGCGGGCTTGTTCCGATCCTTGTAATTCTCGGGCTGGAGCTGATGCTGGCGGCGGCGTCATTGCATTCGGTCCGCATCCGACAGGTTTTCTGCGGAAAGCCCGTTATCCTGATGGAAAACGGCAAGATCATCGAAAAAAATCTCAAAAAAACGCGGGTCAATCTTGACGAGCTAACCATGCATCTGCGGGAGAAGGATATTTTTGACCTGACGACGGTAAAATATGCGATCTTGGAGACAAACGGGCAGCTTTCGACCCTTTTGTACGCCAAGACCCAGCCCGCGTCGGCAAAGGACGCCGGCGTGAAGGTCAAGGACACGGAGCTTCCGATCACACTGATCTCGGGCGGGAAGCTGCTGGAAAAGAATCTTGCTCTGAGCGGAATGAGCCGCAGCCGGCTCGACGAGACGCTGCGGCAGCACGGCTGCACCGTCGAAACCGCGCTGCTGGCGACGGTGGACAAGACAGATCGGCTCTATCTTGTGCGCAGGGAGGACGTCCGATGAAGTATTTTTATATCGGGCTGGGCATATTGGCGGTGCTGCTGGCGCTGAGCATCGGCGGCAGTGTCCTGCTGTGTCAGAGCACGCGGGAGAGCGAGGCGTATTTGCAGGAGGCGGCGGAGGCGCTGACGGAGGACGATTTTCCCGCTGCGGTGCTGTTGGCGGGCAAAGCCGAGCGGTCCTTTGCGCGGCGGCGGGAGCTGCTCGGTGCACTTCTGAGCCACGAGGAGCTGGATGAAATCTCCGTTGACTTCTCCGACCTGCTGGTCTACGGTGCGGAGGACAGCCGGGAGGAATTTCGTGCCCGCTGCGAGGCGCTGCGCTTCCGTCTGCGGCACGTTGCGGAGATGGACGTCCCGTTCTATTATAATTTCCTGTAAAATAACGGCGCGGGTTGGGAGCATCACTCCCGACCCGCACCTTTTTTATCTCGTTATTGGATCGCCTTGAGCAGGACGGTCGCCTTGAACAGATCGCCGTCCACGCTTAATTGCAGCTCGCCGCCCTGCAGCTCCGTCAGGCTGCCGGCAATGGAAAGCCCCAGTCCGCTGCCCTCGGTATTGCGGGAGGCGTCGCCGCGTACGAAGCGCTCCATCAGCTCCTCCGGCGCAATGTCCAGCTCCTGCGCCGAGATGTTCTTGAACTCCGCGAACACAAGCCCGCCGACGCAGCCGGTGCGGACATAGACGCGGGTGCTCGGCATGGCATATTTGCAGACGTTGCCCAGCAGATTGTCAAAGACCCGCCACAGCAGCTTCCCGTCCGCCTGCACCGTTGCTGGCGCGTCGGTCAGCTTGACGACCGTTTCCAGCTTCGCCTTTTCCAAGCGTCCCTCGTACTCCCCCAGCGCCTGCGAGAGCATAACGTTCAGGTCGGTCGCCTCGAGCAGGACGCTGACGTTGCCCGTCGAAGCCTTGGACGCCTCGATCAGGTCCTCGGTCAGCTTTTTCAGGCGGGCGGTCTGGCGGTCGAGCACCTCTAAATACTCGGGCGCCTTTTCCGACTGCAAGCCCTCCTTCTTCAGCAGGTCAACGTAGTTGATAATGGATGTCAGCGGCGTTTTAATGTCGTGAGAGACGTTCGTGATCAGCTCCGCCTTCATCCGTTCGCTGCGCATCCGATCCTGCACGGCATTCTGCAAGCCGTCGCCGATGTGATTGAGCTGCAAGCCGTGCTCCCGCAGCAGGTGCGGCATATGCGTGACGTCGATCTGATATTCCAAGTCACCGCTGCCGATCCTCTCCGCGCCGCGCTGGAGCTTCCGCAGGAAGATGATACAGGCAATGAAGAGCGGGGTCAGGATCACCTTTTCGATCACCCAAAGCAGCGGCGCACGTCCGAACAGGGCGATCCCCTCGAGCAGGCACAGGAATATCCAAACGATACCGCTCTTCCAGTACAGCGGCAGATAGCGCCACAGCGCGACAAGCCCTCTCCAAAGCGCCTTGAGCGCCGGACGGAACACGCGGTAGCAGAGGGTGTTTTTCCACCAGTACGGGCGCTTGAGGCGGGAACAGATCGTCAGCAGCAAGCCCAGCAGCAGAAGGTCGGTCAGAATCAGCGCCACGGCAAACTCCGCGACCGCAATTGCAGTATGGCAGGTAAAATGGTCCGTTCCGAGGTTGACCAGCCACAGCGGAATCAGCCCCAGCAGCACCGCCAGCAGGAAGCAGCCGCCCAGCGGGATACGGTCGATCAGTCCCTCATGCACCTCATCGTCGCCCGCCCGACGCCCCGCACCGCTGCACAGGAACACCGTTAGCAGGACGGAGAGCAGGAAGCCGACTGCCGCGATCGCCAACAGCCAATACCGCATCGGCGAGAAAAGCTCCAAAACGCGGTAGACATAGTAGAAGTTATCATGTACGGGGAAGGACGCGTCAACGCCGCCGCTGACATGAAGCACCTCTACAATAATGCGCGGCTGATAATTGATGGTCGCAAGCTTGCTGTACGAGTCCCAATAATAGTTGATGATGTTGTGCCCGCTCTCCTCCAGCAGCGCAACCTGTCGAAGTACCTGCTCCTCGTCGGAATAGCGCGCCGTATGCGTCCGTACATCACCGTAGCGGTAGCGCTCCGCCTCCCGACTTGTCTCACCCAGCAGGTCCTCCGTATTGCCGTAGGTATAGACGGTATTGCCCCCTACGGTGGTCACGGTGAAGGCGAAGTTTGACGGCTCCTGCCAATCAAATTCCCCCGCCAGCTCGTCCCTGAAGTAAACGCCGATGTCCTTACTCTCGATCGACAGAATGCGACCTGTGATAATGTCCGCGCGGTCGTTCACATAGTCGGTGCAGTACGTCCCCGCAGTGCTGCCGTCGTTGTCATAAATGCCGTACTCCGCCAACACCAGCGCCAGCACCGTCGAGCCGAGCGCCGCCGCCAAAAACAGGAACAGCAGCGCCGCGGCAAGCAGCTTTGCCCAAAGCTTTTTCCTCAGTTCCTTCATTATAATTCACACTCCATTTTATAGCCTTTTCCCCACACGACCTTGAGCCAGCGCGGCTCGGCGGGGTTGATCTCCAGCTTTTCCCGCAGGTGGCGGATGTGTACTGCCACCGCCTTTTCCGCCCCGAGGGGCTCTTCATTCCACAACTGCCGGTAGATCTCGCGCGGGGCGAAGACCGTGCCCGCATTGCGCATCAGCAGCGACAGAATGTCAAATTCGCGCGGCGTCAGCTCGACCGACTCGCCGTCGAGCAGGACGCGTCCTGCATCAGTGTCCAGCAAAATGCCGCC
>URWG01000086.1 GCA_900551495.1 uncultured Eubacteriales bacterium | reverse complement strand
GGTGCCGCCGATCCTGCTCTCCGGCGACCATGCCAAGGTTGCCCGCTGGAGAAGGAAGCAGTCGATCTTGCGTACTCTCCATCGCCGCCCCGATATGTTCCGCAGGCTGACGCTGCCGAATAAAACCAAGGCGGAGAAGAAATTTTTGGCGGAATTGGAGGATGAGGACGATGCCTTCCGCAATCGAAACGCTGAAAAAATGGATCCTTGAAGCCCGCAGCGCCGTTTTTTTCGGCGGGGCGGGGGTATCGACGGAGAGCGGGATTCCCGATTTCCGCAGCGAGGACGGATTATACCGACAAAAGTTCGAATATCCTCCGGAAACAATTATTTCACGGAGCTTTTATGAGCGAAATCCGTCCTATTTCTTCCGCTTTTATCGGGAGAAAATGCTGCCGCTGGGCTTTGAGCCGAACGTGACGCATCGGGTTCTGGCGCGGCTGGAGCGGGAGGGACACCTCACCGCCGTGGTCACGCAGAATATCGACGGACTGCATCAGAAGGCGGGCAGCAGGACGGTTTTCGAGCTGCACGGGAGCGTTCTGCGCAACTATTGCACCCGCTGCGGCAAATTTTACCCCGCCGAATTCATTCGCGACGCGAAGGACATTCCGTTCTGCGACTGCGGCGGAATCGTCAAGCCGGACGTCGTGCTCTATGAGGAGGCACTGGACGAAAAAACGCTCGGCGGCGCGATTGAGGCGATCCGTCGTGCCGATCTGCTGATCGTCGGCGGGACGAGCCTGACCGTCTATCCTGCGGCGGGACTGCTGCGCTACTATCGCGGGCAGCGGCTCGTGCTCATTAACCGCGACGAAACGCCTTATGACGACAGCGCCGACCTTGTGCTGCACTGCTCGCTCGGCGAGGTCTTTTCGCAGCTTTGACGGAGGTGCCGATGGAACATTCCGTGCAAGTGATCGCGCATATGCGCAGCGAATTTCCGACGAAGTTCGGCATCCCGCGGCAGAGCGGCTTGGTCGATGCGCTCCGCTCGACCGTTGTGTTTGAGCCGAAGTACCGCAATCCCGACGCGCTGCGCGGCTTGGAGGGCTTTTCCCACCTGTGGCTGATATGGGAGTTTTCGGAATCCGTCGGGCACCCGTGGTCGCCGACCGTTCGCCCGCCGCGGCTGGGCGGGAATACCCGACTGGGCGTTTTTGCCACGCGCTCCCCGTTCCGACCCAACCCGATCGGGCTTTCCTGTGTGCGGCTGCTCGGGATGGAGCGCCGCGCGGAGGAGGGGACGGTACTGCTCGTTTCCGGTGCGGACCTGATGGACGGGACGCCGATCTTCGACATCAAGCCGTATCTGCCGTATGCCGATGCCCATCCGGAGGCAGTCGGCGGCTTTACGGACCACGCGGGAGAATTCCTGCTGAATGTGGAGTTCCCGCCCGCGCTGCTGGGAAAAATTCCGCAGGCATTGCACGCGGCGCTGCTCGGCGTGCTGGAGCATGACCCGCGTCCGTCGTATCAGCAGGATGCCGCGCGAATTTACGGAATGCGCTTCGACCGCTTCGACGTGCGCTTCACCGTAGACGGCAGCCGCCTGACCGTGTGCGATGTCATCCCGATATAAACATTGCCGCCCCGTTCGGTGTAGGTCGAACGGGGCGGCGTTTTTAAGGAAGCTCTGATTAAATCAACAAGGATGGAGATCGAGAGATTTTTTGTCAAGTCAAGGTTTGAAAAACGCAGGAATACTTTGTGTGCCCGCAAGGGGTATGCCGCATCCGTAAGGCTCCTTCGTCGCCAACGGCTGCGCAATATTTCAAGTTTTTCAAACCGAAGAATTGGCAAAAAAAGATCCGATGTCCGCCGACGGGGATTTATTCAGAGGTTCCTTAATAGAATGTTGTGAGCTGCTCGTCGTACAGCTCAAAATAGAGGTCCTCCGGCAGTGCGTCGGCTGGGTCAGCCAAGCCGTGCTCGGTAAGAAACGCCAGATCGCGTTCCGTTGCGTGCAGCAGCGCCGCCGATTTTTCTGCCGACGAGGAGTAGAACCAGCAGCGGTTGCGGCGGAAAAAGGCAAGATCCTGCGGTCGCTTCGGCGACGACCAGTCGAACAGCGCCGATGCCTCCTGCAAGACCTGCTTTGCCTCCTCTGTGTTGCGATAAAAGGAGACTTCATAGCTGACCGCCTCGGAGAAGGGCAGCATCGTCCCCGCCCAGTACGGCTCGTTTCGCCGCTTGACGAGGTACGGCGCGAGCATCTGCCGATACCGATGCAGTGCGGCGGCATAGCGGCTGCCGCGGCGAAACACATAGACGAGCATGAAATAATCGGTTTGCGCAAAGGCGTAGTCCAAAAAGGCGGTATAACGCGCATCGGTGCAGAGCCGCCCGCCCTTCTTGAAATAAATGACGTTCGCCATGTCAACCACAGCTCCTCTTCGCGTTAGGATATTTTTGCTCAGTATAGCAGGAAATGCCGCCGTTGTCAAGACAGAAGGGGTTTGTGCACATTGCATGAAAAAATTTTCATAATCGAATGAATATTATTTCATTTTCCGCTTGACAAACAGCCCGCGAAGCGCTACAATTTCTCCAGTATTTTGAAGCACGGAGGAAGAGAAAATGAAAAAGCTGATTGCGCTGATGAGCGCGGTAATTCTTGTTTTGACGCTGTTTTCGGGCTGCGGCGGCGATTCCGCATCCGCAGGCGTTAAGGTCATCCCGATCGAGCTGACACAGGAGGAATATGCATTCGGTGTGGATAAAAATCAGCCTGAGCTGCTGGAGCAGGCGAATGCCTACATCGAGAAGATCATTGCCGACGGAACGTTGGATTCGATCTGTCAAAAATATTTTGCGGGCGGCGAGGTCGAGCCGATCACCTCTGCCGTGCAGGATAGCGGCAAGGACCAGCTTGTGGTCGCGACGAACGCCGCGTTTGAGCCGTTCGAGTATCTGCTCGGTGAAAATTACTACGGGATCGACCTTGAAGTCGCGAAGGGCTTTGCCGAATCGCTCGGCAAGGAGCTTGTGATCGTGAACATGGATTTTGAGGCGGTCTGCCTCTCCGTCAGCCAAGGCAAGTGCGACATCGCAATGGCAGGTTTGACCGTGAACGAGGAGCGTAAGGAGTTCGTCAATTTCACCACGCCGTATTATCAGGCGTCTCAGACCGTGATCGCCCGCGCGGACGATACCTCGCTTGACGACTGCACGACTGCCGAGCAGGTCGAGGCGGTACTCGGCGCCTGCGACAAGTCAACCAAGATCGGCTTCCAGCTCGGCACGACGGGACAGTATTACACGGAGGGGAGCGAGGATTGGGGCTTTGACGGCTTCCCTGTGACTGCCGTCGGTTATAAGTCCGGTGCGCTTGCCGTGCAGGATATGCTCAACGGCAACCTCAGCTATGTGATTATCGACAAAGACCCCGCAAACTATATCGCAGGTGCCGTCAACGGCAAATAAGCAAAAACACGGTCGCCCCTTTCCCGACGGAGAGGGGCGCACCGCACACCTGACAGAAAGGAAACGAAACATGAAAAAGCTTGCAGCGCGGTCCTGCGTGCTTCTTGCGGCGGTGTCAATGCTGACCCTCCCCGCCCTTGCTGCGGGGCAGGGCACTTCGTTTGCCGCGGGGAACGGGAAGATCGACCGCTTCCTCCGCATTTTTATTGACGAGGGCGGCTATTTGCAGGTGCTGCGCGGTCTGAAAAATACGCTGCTCATTGCAGTGATCGGTCTTGTCATCGGCATTGTGCTTGGCACTTTGATCGCAGCGGTGCGCGTTATGCCGCGCTACAAGACCTTCCCGAAAATCCTCAACGCGATCTGCACGGTCTATGTCGGCTTCTTCCGCGGGACGCCGATCGTGGTGCAGCTTCTGGTGGGCTATTACGTTCTCCTGCCTGCGCTGGGGCTGAACTATCCGGCGCTCTCGGTCTGCATTGCGGTGTTCGGGCTGAATTCCGGCGCGTATGTTTCGGAGATCATGCGCGGCGGTATTTCCTCGGTTGACGGCGGTCAGCTCGAGGCGGGGCGGGCGCTCGGGCTTCCGTATCCGACGGCAATGCTCCGCGTCGTGATCCCGCAGGCGGTCAAGAACATCCTGCCGACGCTCGGCAATGAGTTCATCTCGCTCATCAAGGAGACATCCGTCGTGAGCTTTGTCGGAACGTTGGATATTTACGTTGCATTTAACGCCATCGGAACGAACAGCTACGAATTCATGGTGCCGTATCTTGCCATGGCGCTGATTTACATTCTCTTGGTCGCGGGAGCGACGGTTCTGGTCAAGCTGACGGAAAGGAGGCTGGCTCGCAGTGATCGAAGTTTCGCATCTCACTAAAAAATTCGGCGATTTAACGGTGCTCGACGACGTAAGCCTGACGGTCAACGAGGGCGAGCGCATCGCCGTTATCGGCGGCTCCGGCAGCGGAAAAAGCACGCTCCTGCGCTGCCTGACCTGCATGGAGGACCCCGACGGCGGTTCGATCTACTTCGAGGGGCAGGATCTTGCCGACTGGAGTGTGGACATCAATCTTGCACGGCGTAAAATCGGCATGGTGTTCCAGCAGTTTAACCTCTTTGCCCACAAGACCGTTCTGCAAAATATCACGCTCGCGCCCGTCTGTCTCGGCGTTTCCGACCGACGCAAGGCGCTGCGGCACAACCTTGCCGTCCGTCTGACCAATCCCTTCCGCAAGCAAAAGCGTCCGCTGCTGCCCCTGCCGCCTGCGAAGAAGGAGCTGCAAGCCGCTGCGGAAAAGACAGCCTTTGAGCTGCTGGAAAAGATCGGCTTGCAGGACAAGGCGGATGCCTATCCTGCCACGCTCTCCGGCGGGCAGAAGCAGCGCATTGCCATCGTCCGCGCACTGGCGATGCACCCGAAGCTCATGCTGTTTGACGAGCCGACGAGCGCGCTTGACCCGGAGATGGTGGGCGAGGTGCTGGAGCTGATTAAGCGGCTGGCGGATTCCGGCATGACCATGGTCATTGTGACGCACGAAATGCGCTTTGCCCGCGAGGTCGCGACGCGCGTTCTGTTCGTTGACGGCGGGAAGATCGTCGAGGACGCCCCGCCGCAGGAGCTGTTTGACCATCCGAAAAACCCGCGCCTGAAGGAATTCCTGTCCAAGGTGTTATAATAATAAAAAGAAGCTCTGATCGATTCAGGGCTTCTTTTTACTACGATAAACGGTGTGCGACGACGGCTTCGGCTGTTTCCCGCAGCTTGCTGCCGCAGCTTGACAGCGGACGCCGTGCCGCATATAATAAAGCCGAATATCGTTCGAATTCGGAGGGAATTATGGGAAATCGGGTCGGAAAAGCGGCAGCGACCCGCGAGGCGATCATCCGCGCCGCGCTGGAGCTGTTCTTTGAGAAGGGCTATGAAAACACCTCCATCCGCATGATTACCGCGCGGGCGGGGCTGGAGGTCGGCTCGTTTTACTATTACTTTGCCGCCAAGGAAAATGTTTTGGAGGCGGCGATCGACCTGTTTTTCGAGCGCTACGAGCGGCAGATGCGGGAGGTCGTCGAAAAGGGAAAGCAGAGTTCACGCCATATTCTGACCGATTACGTTGACTATATCGACCGTGCCGTGCAGTCCTTCCGTGCGCAGTATCTGCGGACGCTGCATTGGAGTATCCTTGCCGCGATTCGGGAGCATACGATAAAGACCATGGCGCACTATATTTGCGAAATATTGCAGTATTACGTTGATGTTAAGACGATTGAAGCGCCGCACGGCGGGGTCGGGACTACTGCCGACATGGTCGCGGCGTCGGTCGGCTTTTCCGTGCTCTATCGGAGCGAGGAGGACTACCGCAGCCGTCGTGAAGCCGTTCTGCGTATCATCCCGCTCCTAACCGGCGCTCAGCTTTGAGACAGGGGAGTCGTCAGAGCGAGGCAATGTAGCTGCGCCAGCCGCCGTAGGAGGAGATCTCCTTTTCGCCGCGCACCGACTCCGGCTCACCGATGACGCCCAGCACGACCTCGCCGTCGGAGAGCGTGACCTTGCCGACCGAAAGACCCTCCGGCTCCTTCATAAGCACAGAGGCAAGACCGACGGCGGGGATTTTCCATACCTCGACCGCGACACTGACGGCGTGCGGATCGTCGGGCGGAACTCGCAGCATGGCGGGATGGTCATCGCCGATGCTCCACAGACGGTAGCAGGGGACGGTGGCAGCCTCCCGCAGAAAGACGGCACCTGCGTCGATAAGGTTCTTTTCCAGCGGCAGCCCCCGCATCAGAGTGCCGTTAACGGCGAGCTTTACATAGTCCATGTCGGTTCTCCCTTCTCGGTCGCTGCATCCGCGACCGAAGCCAAATACTGTCGAAGCCCGAAAATCGTTAGTTTTCTCTTCCCTTGAAAAGCAGTGTCCCGATCATTGCAAAGGGCACGCCGAAGCATACGCCGACACCGATGCCCGCCATGCTGTTCAGCACATGGACAAAAACGACGCTCCATATGATCGCCGACCCCACGCCGAGCGAAATCCACGCCAAGACTTTTTTCTTCATCGTACGCCTCCGCACAGTTTGACTTTCCAAGCTATTATATCATCGCGCAAAGCATTTCGCAAGAAACAGCCTGCCGAATTGAAAAACAGCGAACCGTCCCCGACGACCCGCTGTCACAAAAGCTTCATGATGCGAAGCCTCACTTCATTGAAAAAGGACTTGCCGAAGCAAGTCCTTTTTTGGTCGGAGTGGCGGGACTTGAACCCGCGGCCTCTTGGTCCCGAACCAAGCGCGATACCAAACTTCGCCACACCCCGAAAGCAAAGATATTATACGAGCTTATTTCCCGTTTGTCAAGACAAAAAGTATAATTTGAGAAAATCTCCATAAATTACTATCGGGGTGATGCTCTTGCTGCGATTTTTGCGGAGAAAGCTGGCGCTAATCGTAGTGCTGGTCGGGTTGGTCGTGTTCTTGAAGTGCAATTATCCCGATTTCGGCAAGCGGATCGGGAGCTTTATTTCGGGCCTTTGCAGCGAGCGGGTGCGGCAGGCGTTTTCCGAAATGCTCGGGGCAATTCCGGAGGACGGCTTGGGCGCGGTGGAGGTTTTTTATGAGCAGACATTCAAAAATCGAACTTAGCGCCGGCTTCCTCGCTGTATTATGCGCCTATTTCTACTTCGACCCCGCCGGCACGTTTTTCCCGTTCTGCTTTTCCGCTTTGCTGCACGAGGCGGGGCATTTGCTCTGCCTGCGCCTTCTCGGTGCCGAGGTGCGGAGAATGCGCCTCTCCTGCTGCGGCGCGGTCATCTGCACGGATATATTGCCCTATGGGAAGGAGATCGCTGCCGCGGCAAGCGGACCGTGCGTAAATCTTCTGCTGTTATTCCTGTATATGCGCCGGGAGCCATTGACGGCGTTGATCAATTTTTGCTTACTTACATATAACCTGCTGCCGTTTTATCCGTTGGACGGCGGGCGGATATTGCGTGCCGTTCTGCATCTTATGCTTCGTGACACCGTCGCCGAGACGACGGAACGCGTCATCGCGGGCGTATGCGTCGCGGGGCTCGCGGGAGCTGCGGTCTATGCCGCCTGTGTGTTGCATCTCGGCTTGTGGCCGGTGATCGTGTTCTCGCTGCTGCTGGTTCGGATTGCCGGAACCGTCCTGCCGCGGCAAAGTTTTTCCCGATTTACAGTTGACAAATCACCTCGCGCGTGCTAAAATTATCAAGCTACATTCGGAGAGATGTCCGAGCGGTTTAAGGAGCTGGTCTTGAAAACCAGTGACGCAGCAATGCGCCGTGGGTTCGAATCCCACTCTCTCCGCCATTCTTTCCATGATATTGCCGCGCACGATTCGGAGTGATACCCAAGAGGCCGAAGGGGCTCCCCTGCTAAGGGAGTAGGCG
>URWG01000085.1 GCA_900551495.1 uncultured Eubacteriales bacterium | reverse complement strand
GCGGCTCGCTCGAGGCGACGATCGGCGGAACGACCGGCGTGTCGGAGACTTCGTTGCGCTGCATATACAGCGTCAGCGCCTGCTTGAATTCCTCGGGGGTCTGATAGCGGCTCTCCTGCTTGAAGGCGCACGCCTTGAGGATGATACCCGCCATTTCGTAGTCGGCGTAGATCGGCGAGGGCAGCGGCTTTCCCGTCAGACGGAGCTTGTCCGCCATAGCTTCGCCGGTGTTTTCGTCCATGAACGGTCCGTGGTTGCCGTTATAAATGCGGTAGAGCACCATGCCGAGGGAGTAAAGATCGACCGTCGTGTTGGGCGAGAGGGTGAAGTCCGAAAGCTCCGGCGCGGAGTACGGACCGATGTATTCCTCGGGGATGCAGGTGTAACGGAGGTCCTCCACCGCCGCAAGACCGAGGTCGCCGAGCAGGAACTTGCCCGTCGGCATCAGGTAGATGTTCTCCGGCTTGAGATTTGCAAAGAGATAGCCGGCTTCCCGACAGGCGGAAAGCGCGTCGCAGATGTCAAGCCCGAGGTTGACGGCGCGCAGATTCGAGATCGCGCTCTTGGAAAGAAAATCGCTCAGCGGGATGTACAGCGGGTAGAGGATATAGACGTCGTAGCCGATGCCGGTATCCTTCGGCTCGATCTGATAATCCAGTGCACCTGCATAGTGCCCGCCGACTGCCAGCTCCCGCCCCTTGTCCAGCTCCTGCCGAATGTCCGCGACGACACGGGTGTAGTATTCGTGCACCGCCTCCTCCGAGGGATAGGCGCCGGAGAGGATCAGCGCACGGATCTGACTGTCCGACGCGGGAACGGACATTCGCTTGAGGACAAAGCGCTCCGAAGCCGGATTGCGCAGAATGAAACAGGAGCGACCGTTGTGCTCGCCGGCTTCGCGTTCCACCGCCAGATGGTCCAGCAGCGGCGAAATCATTTTCAGCTCTGCCATGGTTTCCGCCTCCTATAAATAATCGAATTCTCACGACTATATACTATGACATTTTTTGAAAAAAATCAACAACAATCTTGCCAGAATTCAAAGAAAATGGTATGATACAAAAAACTGACAGCTTATGCACGCGAACCGAAAGGAGCAGAGCATGGATAATAAGGTGGTTTGCTATTATTGCGGAACGATTTACAGCGAGGAGCGGGGGAAATGCCCTCTTTGCGGCAGCAGCGCCCGTTCGGAGGAGCCGGGGGCAATGCCTGTCCCCCGCCGACGCCTGACCGAGCAGGAGCGCCGGGAGCAGCGCCGCGCCTCGGCGAAGGGAAAGTATTCCGCCAAGACGAAGAAAAAGAGCACAAAGCCCGCGAAGGGACTTCTGACGGCGGCGCTGATTTTCCTACTGCTGTCCGTCGCCGTGCTGACCTTCTTTATCGGCGATATGAACGGCTGGTGGGGCGGCTTGGAGGATCGCGTCGATCGCACCAAGCAGACCGAGCTGCTGCTGCCCGATACGAGCTGCACGGAGCTGCGCCTCTCCGCCGAGACGCTGGAGCTTTCCGCGGTCGGCGAGACGGCTGAGCTGACGGTAGCGGTCAATACCTCCTGCACCGAGGTGGTCTACTGCAACAGCTCGAATGCGGGTGTTGCCGTGATCGACAAGCAGGCGCAGACGGAAAATTCCGCAAAGGAAAAGACGGCGGTATTTACGATTGCCGCAACGGGTGCGGGGTCGGCGGAGATCAAGGTCACCTGCGGCAAGCAGACAAAGACCTGCACCGTAACGGTCGGCGACGCGGAGCCTGTGGGCACGACGGAGCCTGTCTCCCTGCCGCCGCTGGCGGAGGATTTCGTGCCGGAGCTGAGCTGCGGCGAAAACGTCTCCCTCTTTGCAAAGGGCGATAAGACCCTGCTGCGCGTTTCCAATCTGCCCGAGGGCTACGGCGTGGACTGGGCGACTGCCGATGCGACCGTTGTCAAGGTCAGCGAGGCGGGTGAGCTGACCGCCATCGGCAGCGGCAGAACGACCGTGACCGCGACCGTCGGCGGCAAGACCGCGCAGGTGCTCGTGCGCTGCGTATTCGACGGCGACGACATCGGCGCACATCTGGAAAATACCGACGTGACGCTCCGTGTCGGCGATACCTTCTACCTCTACCTCTACGATTCGCAGGGAGAGCACATCACGGACATCACCTATACCGTCGGCAATGCCGGAGTCTGCAAGGCGGAGAACGGCATCGTGACCGCGCTTGCCTCAGGCACCTCGACGGTCACGGTGAGCTACCACGATCAGCAGTTTGAATGTATCGTCCGCGTAAGATAAAATAAGGAAATCCCCGATTCGGCTTCGACCGAATCGGGGTTTTGATTTAATCGCAAAGGAAGTGTCCTAATTTTGTTGCCATGAAGCGCTCGTTGAGACGACCGAGCAGGACGGGCAGGCGCGTATACTTGGAAATGCAATAGCCCAGCTCCGCGACCGCCACACCCGCCAGCACGTCCCAAACCACATGCTGCTTGGTGAACAGCGTCGAAAGAAAGACCAGCAGCGAGCCGATCACACAGGCGATGCAGATCGGCGTTTTGTGCTTGAGCGTCTTACAGTCGAACATCAGGCGCGTACCGAGCCACGCGACGTAGCAGTGGATCGAGGGGAACAGGTTCGTCGGCGTGTCGATCCAGTAGATGAAGCGCATCAGCCATGCGGTAAAGCCGCTGCCGACGACCTCGGGACGGACGTTCGCGGTCGGAAGGAGCACGAAAAACAGGAAGCAGATGAGGTGCGCGGGTAAGTCCGCCGCGAACAGGCGGTTGGCAGCCTCGGGGCTTTCGTGCGCGACCGTGATATTTTGGTATGTCCAAAACGCGAAGGTCGCGACGTACACATACACCCAAACGGGCAAAAACGGCGTCGCCGCGTCAAAGGCGGTCGTCATATCGTGCATCCCTGCCGAGCCGGTAAAAATCTGAAGGAGCTTGGGGATCTGAAAGGCAAAAATATTCATAACGCCGGTCATCATCAGCGGGAAAGCCGCATAGCTCGGAATCAGACGGCGGAGCTGCTTGCGCATGGGAACACCTCGTTTTCTCTCTTTGGCAGCGACCATTATAGGAGCGGCGGGGGGATTTGTCAAGTATCCTGCTCCTGCTCCTTGTTCTTCGGCTCGCGGAAGGCAAACAGCCGCTGCCCGAGGTAGTTCAGCCCGACGAACAGGCACATACCGGTCAGCATGGCGACGTTATCGCGCACATTTGCCGCCGCGCCGGAGAGCAGCCAACGCACAAGGGGCTTTGCCGCGCCGTATGCCAGCAGGTAGCAGACCGTGATGCTCAGCGCGAAGCGGAGCACAGGCTTCCAGCCGCGTTCATGGTTGCGGAAGGTGAAATATTTGTTCAGAAAATAGCTCAGAATGCTGCCGAAGAAGTAGTTTGCGGCGGAGGAGATCCAGTAGCCCCAGTCGCCGTAGCGCTCCAGCCAGCAGTTGTAAAGGACGAACATCAGCGTCGTGCCGAACAGCGTATTGACGACGCCGACGAGCAGAAATTTCAGCATTTTGATGTCGAAAAGAGAGCGGAGCTTTTCTTTCACGGAGAACCTTCTTTCTTTTGTCAGCCCCAGCAGGTCTGCACCGTGCCGTCGCTGCAAACGGTGAAAATGACCTCGCCGTCGCTGCTTTCGTATTGCAGAACCACCGTCAGTCCCGAGACGCCGCATTTCGAGGCGACATCCGCAAGAATCGAGCGCACCTGCGGCAGGTAAGTCTCCGGCGCGAGGTCGCCCTCGTAGATGTCCGCACCGTGCCGACAGGCGTCCTCATAGGTGAGTGCGGTCTGTTTTGTCAGCGTGAGCGTGCCGTCGGCGTACTGCGCATCATAAGCGGACAGATATGCCGCTGCGTACTCCGAGACGGACAGCACGGCGGGCGGTTCGGTCGCGTTCTGCTCCTGATAGAGCCGCAGGAACCGTACCGTCAGAAAAATACCGACCGCGATCAGCAGTGCAAGCACGATCAATATGCAGGCGATCAACCGTTTTTTCATTTGCCCACCTCCATGCGCTCTATTCTACCGCAAGAGAGGGGATTTGTCAAATTGCCTGCAATTCGACGCCCGAGAGCAGCGCGGAAAAGACCTTCTGATACTCCTTTTCCTTTTCCGCGCGACACTGGATGCTCACGCTGTAGCACCAGCCGCCGTCAAGCAGTACCGCAGCGCTGCACGCAAGGGCACCGTTTTCTCCCGCCGCCGTCCATGCAAAGCGGTATTCCTCCTGCGGCGTGCTGCGCAGCTTGATGGGGCGGAGCTGCGCGGCGGACTGCCCCGCAACGTGCAAAAATGCGTCCTCCGCGCTTGCGGCGGGGAAAATTTCTTCCAAGACTTCGTAGTCCTCGTGGCTGAACACGGCGAAGCGCCCCTCGTCCGACGCGCCGGAGAGCATTGCACCCGCGGGGATCTCCGCCGTCAGGAAGTATGCCGGAGCGGTATCGTCCGGCAGAACGTCGGTCACATACTCCATGGTCGGGCTTTCCTTGACAGCACAGGCGGGAAATGTTAAAATGAGCGCAAGCAAAAATACAAACGACAGCTTTTTCACGGCGATCCCTCCGAAAGGATGAGTTTGATTGGTTTATGCTTATGCCGCATGGATGCTGATTATGAATCTCGCGTGCTTTTGCATGATGGCTTCCGACAAAAAACGGGCAAAGCAGCACCGCCGCCGAATTGCGGAAAAGACGCTGCTTTTGGTCGGCGCCTTGGGCGGCTGCCTCGGCGGATGGCTGGGGATGTATCTGTTCCGACATAAAACGAGGCACCCCGTTTTCGTCGTCGGGATGCCTCTGATGGTTGCCGTCTATGTGCCGGTGACGTGGCTGGTGCTTCACTGATGCCCCAGCTTGTGCTTGGTGCCGTCCGGCTCAACGATATAGGTGTTGTCGAGCTGCGCGGAGAGATTTTTCCGCACGGCGGCAATGTAGCGCGTGCGAAGCTCCTTCTGCTCCTCCAGTTCCTCCGGCGTGAGCGGTTCGGTCTTGGACTTGCGGGCAAGCTCGTTAATGCGCCGGATCGTTTCTTCCATTGTCATAATCATCAACTCCCGCCCTCATCATAGTCCGAGAGCGGGGTTGTGTCAAGCCCGAAAAATGAGGTAATGCGATGAATATTCTGATTATCGGCGGCGGCGCTGCGGGAATGGCGGCGGCACTGACTGCCTCCGAAGCTGCGGAAAACAACGTGCTGCTCGTCGAGCGGCAGGCACGGATGGGGCGCAAGCTCCTGTCCACGGGCAACGGGCGGTGCAATCTGACCAACCGTGTCCTTTCGCCCGAAAACTATCACGGTCAGCAGGCGGAATTCTGCCGCACGGCGCTGACGCTGTTCCCGCCGGAGGAGACGATCGAATGGTTTGCCTCGATGGGACTTCTGACGGTGACCGAGGCGGGCGGACGGGTCTATCCGTTTTCCGACAGCGCCAACAGCGTGGCGGATGTCCTGCGGCTGCATCTGGAGCAGCGGGAGAACGTTACCGTCGAGACTGCCTGCGAGATTGAAACGCTGCGGCGCAGCAAGGGCATGTTCTACGCACAGGCGGGGGAGCGAGCTTTTACTGCCGACCGCGTGATCGTCTGCGCGGGCGGCGCGGCGGGCGGAAAGCTCGGCGGTACGGAGCTGGGCTATCGGCTGCTTGCGGGCTTCGGGCATAAGCGGACAAAAATCGCACCGTCGCTCGTGCAGCTTCGGACGGAGCAGGGCTTCGTTCGTGCGCTCAAGGGCGTGCGCTGTCAGGCACGGGTGAGCGACGAACGGCAGACGCTGCTCGGCGAGGTGCAATTTACGGACTACGGCGTGAGCGGACCCGTCATTTTCGCCCTTTCGCGGGATTTTTCCGTCGAGGGCTGTCGGACGCTGACGTTTGATTTTCTGCCGCAGACGGACCGCGCGGCGCTGGCGACTCTGCTTGAACGGCGGCAGTCGGCGCTTCCGCAGATGAAGGCCTCCGAGCTTCTGACCGGCATTTTGCATAACCGCCTCGGCAGAATGCTGCTGCGGGAGGCGGGAATCTCGCCCGAGCAGCCGTGCGGCAGTGTCGGGCAGACGGAACGGCTCTGCGACGCGGTGAAAAATCTGCGCTTGGAGGTCACGGGAACGATGGGCTTGGAGCAGGCACAGGTAACGGCGGGGGGCATCCGCACGGCGGAGTTCGACCCCGCGACGATGGAAAGCAAAATTTGCCCGGGGCTGTATGCTGCGGGCGAGGTGCTGGACATCGACGGCGATTGCGGCGGATATAACCTGCAATGGGCATGGGCGTCCGGTCGCCTTGCCGGACAGATAAGGAGCAGCCGATGATACGAATTCGCGATCTGACCCTTCCTGCGGAGCAGGGAGAGGGGGCATTGCTTTACGCTGCGGCAAAGGCGCTGCGGCTTCCGACCTCGGAGATCAAAACGCTGGCGATCTTCCGCCGCTCGCTTGACGCGCGGAAAAAGCCCGTGCTGCGTTGGGTGTATACGGTCGATGTGACGCTGCGCAGCGGGGAGGGGGCGCTCCTTCGCCGCAGCCGCGACCCGAGGATCAGCCGCGCCGAGCCGTATATCTACCGAATCCCGAAGAAAACGGCGTCGAGCCGTCCTGTCATTGCGGGCTTCGGACCTGCGGGAATGTTTGCGGCGCTGGTGCTGGCGCGGGCGGGGCTGCGTCCGATCGTGCTTGAGCGCGGCGACTGCGTGGAAACGCGGCGGGAAAAGGTCGAGGCGTTTTGGAACGGCGGCGCATTGGATACCGAGAGCAACGTGCAGTTCGGCGAGGGCGGCGCGGGGACGTTCTCCGACGGAAAGCTCAACACGGGCACGAAAAACGAGCGCTGCCGCTGGGTACTGGAGCAGCTCGTCTCCTTCGGCGCACAGCCGGAGATTTGCTACGATGCAAAGCCGCACGTCGGAACGGATGTGCTGTTTAACGTGGTGCGGAACCTGCGGCATGAGGTGGAACGGCTCGGCGGCGAGGTGCGCTTCCGCTCCCGTCTGACGGGGCTGCGGACGGAGGGCGACCGACTGATCGGCTGCGAGGTCACCTGCGGCGGCGCCTCGGAGGTCCTGCCCTGTAAACACCTGATCTTGGCGGTGGGACACAGCGCCCGCGACACCTTCCGCACCCTGCTGGCGGCGGGGATCGCGATGGAGCCGAAGCCGTTTTCCATGGGCGTGCGCATCGAGCACCCGCAGACGGCGATCGACCGCGCCCAATACGGCATGGAGCGTCCCGCCTATCTGCCGCCCGCGGACTATAAGCTCTCGGTGCACCTGCCCGACGGCAGCTCGGCGTATACCTTCTGTATGTGTCCCGGGGGCTATGTCGTGGCGGCAGCATCACAGGAGGGCGGCATTGCGACCAACGGCATGAGCAATTCCGACCGCGGCGGCGAGAATGCCAATGCCGCGCTTTTGGTCACGCTCAAGCCCGAGGATTTCCCCGACCCCTCGCCGCTCGGCGGGATGCTGTGGCAGGAGGAGATCGAGGGGCGCGCCTTCCGTGCGGCGGGGAACACCTACCGTGCGCCGTCGCAGCGGGTGGGTGACTTTTTGCGGCACCGTCCGACAACGCAGGCGGGCGCGGTCAGACCGACCTACCGACCGAACGTGACTTGGTGCGACCTGCACGAGGTCCTGCCGAAGAAAATCACCGACACGCTGGAGCAGGCGATCCCCGCGCTGGAGCGGAGCCTGAGCGGATTTTCCGACCCCGACGCCGTTCTGACCGCACCGGAGACGCGCAGCTCCTCACCCGTGCGCATCGTGCGCGGAGAGGACTTGCAGAGTGCGCTGCGGGGACTGTATCCCTGCGGCGAGGGCGCGGGCTACGCGGGCGGCATCATGAGCGCCGCCGTCGACGGAATGCTCTGCGCCGAGGCCGTGATCC
>URWG01000084.1 GCA_900551495.1 uncultured Eubacteriales bacterium | reverse complement strand
GTGTGCGTAGCACATGGGATTCTTGATGAAATATTTTAATCAAGAATCAGTATTAGATTATCAGTCGTTATCAATATGCCGCTGGATGCGGTCAATAATCATTTCAAGGGCAACAAGATTTTTTCCGCCCTCCAACACAACGAGGTCCGCATTCTTCTTGCTCGGCTCGACGAACTGCTCGTGCATCGGCTTGACCGTAGCAAGGTACTGCGTCAGAACAGAGTCAAGGCTTCTGCCGCGTTTTGCAACGTCACGGCGAATTCTGCGAATCAAGCGGACATCGGCGTCCGTATCAACGAAAATTTTGATGTCCATCTGGGAGCAGAGCGCCTTGTTCTCAAAAATCAAGATTCCCTCGACCAAAATGACCTTTCGCGGCTCAAGGCGGGTCGTCTCCTCGCAGCGCGAATAATTCGTGTAGTCGTAGATCGGACACTCGATCGCGTTGCCTGCCTTTAGCTGCTTCAGATGCTCGATCATCATTTCCGTATCAAAGGCATCGGGGTGGTCGTAGTTGACCTTTTTCCGCTCTTCGATGGGAAGATCGTCATAGGGGCGGTAGTAGTTGTCATGGCTCAGAACGGTAACTTCGTCGCGGAAACGGGCAATCAGATTTTTCATTAAGGTAGTCTTGCCGCTTCCGCTGCCGCCGGCAATACCTATGACAATAATATTCGACATATTTTATCCTCCGTGCGAGATCAAAAGGCAAATGATTATGCTATCCCCACAAGGCGCGGGGATAGCATAAATGGGAAACAACGTCAGCGCTGACCCTTGTCGTAAGGAATACCTTCCGCCTTCGGCGCCTTGGAATTCTTGGACGTGAAGGCAAGGACGATCAGGGAAACGATGTAGGGCAGCATATTATAAACGGCGCTGGGGATCTCCATCGCAACAAGGAAATCGAAGCCGTTATAGGTGTTGCCCAGAGCGCGGAAGAAGCCGAACAGCAGCGCGGCAAGCGCGATACGCACCGGATCCCACGCGCCGAAGATCATGACCGCCAACGCAAGGAAGCCGAAGCCGGCGACGCCGTTTTCAAACTTCCAAAGGCTGACGCCCGCGGTGATGTAGGTAATGCCGCCGAGACCGCCGAGGAAGCCGGAGATAATAACGCCGGCATAGCGCATCTTGTAGACATTGATACCGACAGAGTCCGCAGCCTGGGGATGCTCGCCGCAGGCGCGGAGCCGCAGGCCGAAGCGGGTCTTGTACAGCAGGACGATCGAAACGATCAGCAGGATGACGGCGACAATCATGAACCAGTTCAGCTCAAAGCCGCCGATGCTGGACAGGAACGCCTTCTTCTGATTGAAGTACTGAATTTCGGAGGAGTGGTCGTCGGGGTTCGCGGCGGTGTTCATCGACTTGACGACGACGGTCGCCAGCGACGTGCCGAGCAGGTTCATCGCCGTGCCGACGATGGTCTGATCCGCCTTGAAGTTGATACACGCGACTGCCAATAGCAATGAGTATATCATACCGAACAGGACCGACGCGCCGAGGACGGCGGCGAACATACCGAAGCTCGCGCCGAAGCCGGCAGTATTCGGGTCATAGGGCAGGAAGCGCATCACCAGCGCGCCGCCGAGGGCGCCGATGACCATGATGCCCTCCAAACCGATGTTGATAACACCGGAGTGCTCGGAGAAGCAGCCACCCAAGGCGACGAGCAGCAGGACGGCGGCAAAGATGAGGGTATATTGCAGCAGTAATACCATTACTTGTCGCCTCCTTCCTTATTTTCCGCAGCAAGTGCGGCTTTGTGCAAACGCTTTTCCTCTCTCTTGTCCATAATGCGGTTCATGAACGCCTTGAAGAACAGCACGAAGCCGCAGAGGTAGATGATGACAGAGGAGATGAAGTCCGCGATCTGTGCACAGTAGTGGCTCAGATCGACGTTGCCGCCGCCGAGCGTGATGTGCTGGATAAACAGCGACGAGAAGATCGCGCCGATGGGATGCAGACCGCCGAGGAAGGCTGCCGCAATGCCGTTGAAGCCCATCGCGGGGACGGAGGAGGAGTTGACGTTCCACTGCTCAAAGTCGGACAGGAAGTAAAGACCCGCGCCGAGGCCGGCAAGCGCGCCGGCGATGAGCATGGAGAGGATGATGTTGCGGTTTTCCTTCATGCCGCAGTACTTTGCCGCATGGAGGTTGTTGCCGGTCGCCTTCAGCTCATAGCCGAACTTGGTCTTGTCGAGGACGACCCAAACGATGATCGCAACGATGATCGCAATGGGGATCGCGATGGTGACGTACTGGTTCTTGCTGAACAGCTCATCCAAGCCCAGCGTGGGCAGGATGGAGTCGGTGTGACCGAGCTTGATGAGGCGGTAGGTGTCCTTACCGGTCGGGTCCATGCCGGGCTTGAGGATCAGGTTCGTGGCATAGAGGCTGATCCAGTTGAGCATGATGCCGGAGATAACGACGTTGACGTTGCAGTAAGCACGCAGCGCACCGCAGATCGCACCGGACAGCGCGGCAGCCGCGACCGCAGCGAGCAGGCAGACGTACCACGGCAGACCGGGCATCAGCGCACAGTAGAGCGCGGCAGCCGCGCCGATGACGTACTGACCGGCAGCGCCGATGTTGAACAGACCGACCTTATAGGCAAACAGAACGGACAGGGAGCACAGCAGCAGCGGTGCCGTCTTGACCAGCGTGTTGCCGAAATACTTGAGCCGTGCGGCGGCGGAGGGGTACTTCATAAAGTTTTTCAGAACGCCGACGATAGCGCCCCAAGCGCCGGAGGGCTCGATGATGAGCAGCGCCAGATAACCGACGAACAGACCCAGGATGATGCAAAGCAGGGAGGAAAGCAGGGTCTGCACGCCGCTCTTTCTCAGCAGCGGAGTTTTCTGTTTCATCTCATTGCACCTCCATTCTCTTAGCGCCCGCCATGTACAGACCGAGCTCCTCGACCGTCGTGGTCTTGGGATCGAGCTGACCGACGATCTCGCCCTCGTACATGACAAGGATACGATCCGACAGGCTCATGACCTCCTCCAGCTCGAGGGAGACCAGCAGAACTGCCTTGTTATCGTCGCGGTGGGCGACGATCTGCTTGTGGATATACTCGATCGCGCCGACATCAAGACCGCGGGTAGGTTGCACGGCGATCAGCAGCTCGGGATCACGGTCGATCTCACGGGCGACGATCGCCTTCTGCTGGTTACCGCCGGACATGGAGCGCGCCATCGTGATTGCGCCCTGACCGGAGCGGACGTCGTACTGCTCGATCAGACGGTCTGCGTACTCGCGGATGTTGCCGCGGCGCAGAAAGCCGAGCGCATTGGTGAACTGTGGCTCGAAATACCGCTGTAAAATCAGGTTGTATTCCAAAGAATAGTCCAGCACAAGACCGTGCTTATGGCGATCCTCGGGAATGTGGCTCATGCCCATCACGGAGCGCTTGCGGATGGGGGCGTGGGTAATATCCTCGCCGAGGAAGTTAATCTTGCCCGCCTTCACAGGCTCCAAGCCGGTCAAGCCGTAGACCAGCTCCGTCTGACCGTTGCCGTCGATACCGGCAATGCAGACGATCTCGCCGCGGCGCACCTTGAACGAGACGTTCTTAACGGCGTTGTTCTTGTGCATCTTGGAAGCGACCGTCAGACCCTCCACGTCGAGAACGACGTCGGTGGGCTTCGCGGGGTCCTTGTGCACGACGAATTCGACGTCGCGCCCGACCATCATGCGGGAAAGCTCTTCCTTCGTGGTGTTGGCGACCTCAACGGTGCCGATGTACTTGCCCTTGCGCAGGACCGAGCAGCGATCCGCGACGGACATGATCTCATTGAGCTTATGAGAAATGAAGAGGATGGACTTTCCTTCCTTCGCCAGACCGCGCATAATTTCCATCAGCTCGTCGATCTCCTGCGGCGTCAGAACAGCCGTCGGCTCGTCGAAAATCAGGATCTCATTGTCGCGATAGAGCATCTTCAGGATCTCGGTACGCTGCTGCATACCGACGGTAATGTCCTCAATGACGGCGTCGGGGTCAACGTGCAGACCGTATTGGTTGGACAGAGCCAGCACCTTTTCCCGCGCTTCATCCTTGCGGAGAATACCCATCTTGTTCGGCTCGACGCCGAGGATAATGTTGTCCAGCACAGAGAAGCACTCAACGAGCTTGAAGTGCTGATGCACCATGCCGATGCCGAGACGGTTGGCGTCGTTGGGGTCATTGATCTTGACGACCTCGCCGTCCTTCAGAATTTGTCCCTCTTCCGGCTGGTACAGACCGAACAGGACGCTCATTAGGGTAGACTTACCCGCGCCGTTTTCACCGAGGAGCGCGTGAATCTCGCCGCGTTTCAGCTGTAAAGTGATATTATCGTTAGCAACAATACCCGGGAAACGCTTTGTGATATTCCGCATTTCAATCGCATAGGGATAATCGCTCAAATTCGGGTACCTCCTTTTTACAAACTACGAAAATATTATACAATAGCGGTCCCGAGATTGCAACTCAAAAAGATAATGCTGTTGTCAATTTTCGCGATTTTGTCTATTATCGCCAAATATTACGCGCAAATATCAGCAAAATGACAATACGATTTTTCAAAAAATACCGCTGCGGCAGTCCGATTTCTCAAACCGCGCCGATTTTCTTGACTTCGCACAATCGGACGCCTTATACTCGTCGTATTCGGATTTTGAAGGGAGCTGAGGACCGTGCCGGACCGGCCTTGCCGCACCGTCGATTTGCTTGTGCTTGCGCTGCTCTATTTCGTCGTACTGCGGCGGCGTTGGGGCGCACGCGGCAGGAAAAGTCTCACGGTCCACACGCTTCTGTATTTCTATTTGGTCGGCGTATTATATGTCACACTGATGCCGATTCTCGCCGCCCTGCCCGACTGTCTGCACCACCCGTACCGACCGATGCACCTGCTGCCCTTCCGCGACCTGCGCCGCGGTTACGGCGACGCGGAACGCCAGCTGATCCTGAACGTCCTCATGACCGTCCCGTTCGGTTTTTTGCTTCCGCTGCGCCGCCGCTGTGTCGGGAAGAAATGCGGCTTTTTCCGCTGTCTGCTGCTGACGCTGGCGCTCAGCCTCTCCATTGAGCTGCTCCAGCCGCTGCTGAGTATGTCCCGCCGCTCGGACATCACCGACGTCATCACCAATACCGTCGGCGGCGTTTTGGGGTATCTGCTCTTTCTCCCCTTCCGCCGCCGTTTCCCCGTCGATGAGTGAAGCATAAAAATCGGGATGTGACGAGTGTCACATCCCGATTCAGCGTGTCGAAAAACCCTTTTCGGCACGCTGACAGACTGCGAAAAAGTTCGGAAGACAAGCAACTCACACCCGTCGGCGTACATAGGTACGGTAGGGCGTGAGTTGCGCAGTAAGTCAAAATCCTTGCGAAGCAAGCCTGTTTTTGACTATAAAGTTCGGAATTCTCCGTTTTTGCAAATCAAAACGCAGAGAACAAAACCCCATAAATTGTTAACCGATTTTGACGATTACGGACTTTTTTGACAGTCTGAAACGGGATGTGTCGAGTGTCACACCCCGATTGATTTTATTCTGCTGCCACCGCTTTCTTCTTCCGCGCTCTGACGAGCAGCGCTGCCGTATTGACCGCGACCAAGAGGATCGACACCCACTGGGAGGTCGAAAGTCCCCACAAAAAGCCGCGATATGCGTCGCCGCGGAAGAATTCGATGACGAAGCGCCACACGGGATAGGCATACAGGTAGATATTCAGCAGGCGACCGCGGTATTTCTTCTTTCGGAAGCAGACGAACAGGAAAATACACAGCGCCGCATTGAACGCCGCCTCAAACAGCGCGACGGGCAGCCGACGGACGCCGTTTGCCTCCGCAATGGGCGAATTTTGATACACAAAGCCGAAGCTGCTCTCGATACCGAAGCAGCAGCCGCCGAGGAAGCAGCCGATCCGTCCCCACGCGTGGAAGAGCGGAATCGCCGCCGCTGTCAGATCGATATAGTCGCGGCTGAGGCGCTTTTTGCGCACATAGCAGAGGCTGATAAGGATCATGCCGATCAGCCCGCCGTAGAACACCGAGCCGCCGAACACGAGCTTGACCGCCGTGACAAAATCGTCAAACGAGCGGATCAGCTCCAAATGCGACAGGATGTACCCCAACGCGCGGATTCTCGTCAGACCGTACAGCAGACAGCCGCCCACGCCGACGCCGATGAAGCTCAGCACGCCCAGCGTGATGATCGTCACATCGTCCAGCCCGCGCTTTTTCCCCACGACGGCAGAGACAAACAGCGCCGACAGAGCACCGAATAGGGCGCACAGCATATAGGTCGGCAGCTCTCTGCCGAATACCGTTAAAGCAGGAAACATTTTACTCTCCACAGCAAAACAGACATAGGACAAACGCCTATGTCTGCTTTGACTGATACAATATCAGATTTTTGTTTGATTTAGGCGAATCAATAGTAGTTTGCGAAGTCGGCAAATGCACCGAGGCTGTTTGCGGTGGCGCAAACACAGATGGTGCAAATCGCGCCGATCAGGGAGAACGCCGCGCCGACGATGCCGCAGACGAGACCCGCGATGGCGAGGCCCTTACCGGTACCGGTGCTCTTGGCAATGTTCATGCCCTTTACGCCGAGAACGATGCCGACGATGGACAGCGCCAAAGAAACAAAGGCAAAGTAGCCCAGGAAGCAGCCGACAACGCCGACAATGCCGCAAACGAGCGCCGCAATCGCCATGCCGTTGGTCTGCTGAGGCTGCTGAGGCTGCTGGGGCTGCTGGGGCTGCGGATTGGTCTGATAGTTGTTATCCATTTTTCAATCTCCTCTCCATTTTTAACGGAAAAACCAGCGGTCTTTACCGTCACTTGATACAGTCATGATACCACAGCGCAGGCAGCGCTGTCAAGGATAATTCCGCAAAAAGGCGACAAAAAAGCCGTCTCTTTTACGCACCCGCGCCTTACGGCACATCAACGAGAGCGCTCAGCTCTCCGCAATCTCCAAAACCTCCATCGGACAAGCCTTGACGCAGATGCCGCAGGCGATGCACTTGGACGCATTCGCCATGCCCTGTTCAAAGACAATCACACCGAACGGACAGGCTTCGGCGCACTTGCCGCAGCCGACACAGAGCTTTTTATTTATCATGTACACACCGGTCTTGGGATTCTGCGCGATCGCGCCGTGCTCGCACGCCGCAGCGCACTTGCCGCACTGGACGCAGGTCATGGGGCGAACCTTTCCTGCGCGCTCGACAATGCGGACGCAGGCTTTGTCGGGATGGAATTCCTTGTAGAACGCCTTGGAGCAGGCGACGACACATTCAAGGCACGCCATACACTGAGAACCTTTTTTGACAACAAGCTTTTTCATGGTAGTATCCTTTCCGTGGTTTTTCGTCATTATTATACAAGGCTTCCGCATTGAAATCAATCCGAAAATACCGATTTTGAAAAAGTTTTTTCATAAAGGCGAAATTTTGCCGCATACTATGCTCGAATCAACTCTGATGGAGGAAAACATGAATATGAAAAAGCTAACGATTTTCATTCTTGCAGTTTCGCTGCTGTGCCTGCTGACGGGCTGCACGGACGGCGGCAACGTTTCGGACCGCACCGACGGCATAATCTCGGAGAGCACTGTCCCCGCAACGCGCCCGACCGAAGCCGCGACGAGCCGCACCGAGGCGGAGAGCAGCTCCGTCACGTCCTCCGAATCGAACGGCACGACGAATGACGCCGCCGATTTCGACAGCGAAATGACAACCGGGACGGGCAGCGAGACGGGCGATAATGCCGCAGGTGCCCGCGGCGGTATGGGCGGTCTGCGACGCTATTGACCTCGCGACCCGACAGGCCCCGCAAGGGCGCCGTCTGTGCCCGCCGCCCGCACCAAGGTTCCCCTGTGTAATGGGGGACGTTTTGTAAGGTGAGCTGTCAGCGAAGCTGACTGAGGGGTTGAACCTTATTTCAATTCGTGCCTTGGCTCCACCTTTGGGGGAGCC
>URWG01000083.1 GCA_900551495.1 uncultured Eubacteriales bacterium | reverse complement strand
ATTGCATTGCGCTTGCGCCGGCTCCCTCTGATGAGGGAGCTGGCGCGAAGCGCTTGAGGGAGAGACGGCCGCCTTCTGGTTTGCAGGAGTGCGTGCACTTGCTTTCAGCCTTTCTCTCCTTCCGTCAAAACTTTCGGTTTTGCTGCCTCCCTCGGATGAGGGAGGCTTAAAAATCGCGCCGCGAGAAAGCGCCTTTCGTCCAGAAGGAATTTTTCGCAAAAAATCGGGAACCATTTTCAAAAAAGGTCGTCTATTGACCATACCAAATCCCAAGGAGGAATTACAACATGAAAAGAATACTTGCAATTGCACTGGCAGCGCTGCTGCTGCTTTCCCTGGCGGCCTGCGCCGCGAAGGGTGATGCGACGGACGATACTACCGTACCGGACACCGCAGTGCCGGATACAACCACTGCGGAGCCGGAAAAAACCGTTGACCCGCTTGCGCTTCTGACCACCGTATGGAATGCCTATCCCGAGAAGGATCGCTTTTCTGCCATCGGCGGTGACATCGGCGGCGAAAACATGACGGAGGATGCCCCGGGCGTGTTCTCCATCACCGATCCGGCTGAGGTCGACCGCAATCTCGGCTACCCGGCCGCGCAGGGCGACCAGCTCGAGACTGCTGCGTCTCTCACCCACATGCTCAACGCCAACACCTTCACTGCCGGCGCGTACCTGATCAAGGACGGCGCAGACATGGACGCGTTGGCCAAGGAGCTCGAGAAGAACATCCAGAGCCGCCAGTGGATCTGCGGTTTTCCGGACCGCCTACTCGTGGCTTATGTCGGCAACTGCCTGATCGGTGTGTTCGGCGCGGAGGACCTCGTACAGGTCTTTCAGGACCAGCTTTCCGCGATCTTTGCGGATGTCGTGATTGTCAGCACCGCCGCGATCGACTGAGATGCTCTTTTCCGGTATCCCGTTTCTGTATTACTTCCTGCCGATCACGCTGGCGCTCTATTTTCTTGCGCCGAAGCGACTGAAAAATGCGGTGCTGCTTCTGTGCAGCCTCGTTTTCTACGGCTGGGGAGAACCGAAATACCTGCTTTTGATGTTGGCGTCGATCGCGCAGGGCTACGGCTTCGGTCTGCTGATCGAAAAATACCGCACCAAGCGTCGGGGAAAGCTTTTCCTGACGCTTAGTGTCGTTTCCGGTCTGCTTTTGCTTGGTTATTTCAAATATGCGAACTTTTTCCTTGACGCCTTCGGCAGACTTACCGGACTTGCCGTCCCGACGCTGCAGATTGCGCTGCCGATCGGCATCAGCTTCTATACGTTCCAAATTCTGAGCTATGCGGTCGATGTTTATCGCGGCGACACGGCGGCGCAGCGAAACCCGATCGACCTTGCGCTGTATATTGCCATGTTTCCGCAGCTCATTGCCGGACCGATCGTTCGCTATACGGACATTGCCGCGCAGCTTCGCGACCGCCGCACCACATTGGACGATGCCGCCGTCGGAGCGCGGCGATTCGTCCTCGGGCTGGCGAAGAAAACGCTGCTTGCCAATGTGCTGGGCGAGTTGGTTTCCGCCTACGGAGCGGCGAAGGTGCCGACGGTCCTCTTTACATGGCTGTATGCGGTGGCGTTTCTCCTGCAAATTTACTTCGATTTTTCTGCCTACAGCGATATGGCGATCGGCTTGGCGCGAATTTTCGGCTTCCGCCTGACGGAGAACTTCAACTACCCCTACTGCTCGTCAAGTATCACCGAATTTTGGCGGCGGTGGCATATCTCGCTCGGCTCGTGGTTTCGTGATTACCTCTATATCCCGCTCGGCGGCAGCCGCGTCGGGAAGGGGAGACTGCTGTTCAACCTTTTGCTCGTTTGGACGGCGACGGGACTTTGGCACGGGGCGGCGTGGAATTTTGTCCTTTGGGGGCTGTTCTATGCGGTGCTGCTGATGATCGAAAAGTCGGTGCTGCTTCCGTTTTTGCGGCGGCACCGCATTTTCGGACACTGCTATACACTGCTGCTTGTCCTGCTCGGGTTCGTGCTGTTTGACGCACATGACGTTTCTGCGGCGTTTGCGCGGATCGGTACGATGTTCGGCGCGGGGAGCGTCGGGCTTGCGGGGACGGAGGCACTGTATTACCTGCGCAGCTATGCCGTTCTTCTTGCTTTGGCGATTGTCGGCGCAACGCCGCTGCCGAAACGCCTGATCGCAAGGGTCGGGGGAAGCCGCGTCGGGCGCTTGCTCCTTCCCGTGCTGGAGCCGATCGCACTGACGGTACTGCTGCTCGTCTGCACGGCATATCTCGTGGACGGGTCGTTCAACCCCTTCCTTTATTTCCGCTTTTAGGAGGGTGCAATGGGAACAAAAACAAAAAATATCCTCACGCTCGCCCTGCTGCTGACCGTTTTGGTCGGCTTCTGCGGTTGGAGTATCCTAAAGCCCGATGAAGAGCGCTCCATCAGCGAGCGTCGGGCACTGACGCAGTTTCCCGAGCTGAACGGTACGACGCTTTTGGACGGGATGTTTATGGAGCGGTTCGAAAGCTACTCGCTCGACCAATTCCCGCTGCGCGACGAGCTGCGCGGTGTGAAGGCGCTGACGGCGCTGGAGCTGCTGCGGCAGAAGGACTACAACGGACTTTATGTGCAGGACGGCTCGATAGCCAAGCTCGATTTCCCGCTTGATACGGTCTCCGCAGACAATGCGGGGGAGCGCTTCCGCCGTGTCTATGACCTGTATCTGCGGGACGCCGAGGCAATCTATCTTTCCATCGTTCCGGATAAGAACTACTACACGGACGCGAGCTATCCCAAAATGGACTATGCCGCGCTGACCGAACGGCTCTGCGCCGTGATGCCGTATGCAAGCTACGTTGATCTGACCGATCGACTTGACCTTAGCTCCTACTATCGCACCGATCCGCACTGGCGGCAGGAGGCGCTTGCTCCCGCGGCGGAGCATTTGGCGCAGGAGATGGGGACGCAGCTTGAAGCGGCGTATGAAGCCGTGACCTTGGACGTTCCGTTTCGCGGCTCCTATGCGGGGCAATTTGCCCTGCCGACGACAGCGGACGCGTTTTGCTATCTGACGAATGATACGATTGCAGCCCTGCGGGTCTATGATTACGAAGCCGAGGCGTGGACGACGGTATACAATTCGGAAGCAGCGGACGGGGAGGACCCCTACGCGCTGTTCCTTGACGGCTCCCGTGCACTTTTGACGATCGAAAACCCGAACGCCGCAACGGATCGGGAGCTGATCCTGTTCCGCGATTCCTACGGCAGCAGCATTGCTCCCTTGCTTGCGCAGGGCTATGCAAAGGTTACCCTCATTGACATCCGCTATATTGCGCCGGAGCTTTTGAGCCGCTTTGTGGATTTTGACGGAAAGGATGTACTGTTTCTTTACAGCGCAACAGTCCTCAACAGTAGCAATGCGCTGCGTTGAGCGATCTGTGCTTGACGTTTCGGCGACTTCGTGGTATTCTTATAGGAGAATCCGCACGAAAGGGGTCTGCACATGAAACTGCACAGAAATGAGAAATATGTGAAGTGGGGCTTGACGGGCTTTCTTGCCTTTGTGGCTTGCTCCCTGTTTTGGATCGTTTTTTCCAATTTGCGCGGCTTTTATAACCTGATTCTTGAGTTTGTCGATATTATTTCGTCTATCCTTTACGGCTGCTTCTTTGCGTATCTGATGAACCCGATCGCGGAATTTGTCAGCCGCCTGACGACAAAGCTGATGTCGCGGCGGAAATATAAGGAGAAAACCGTGCGGCGTACCTCGAAGGTTGTCGGCATCGTTGTTTCGGTGCTGGTGCTGGTCGCGGCGCTGTATGCATTGGTCGCGATGATCGTGCCGAGTATTTTCTCCAGTCTCGAGGAGCTTTTGCAGCAGGAGCGGCTGGAAAAGGCGTATAATACTGTCAGCGGCTGGGTCGGCAGGACCTTCGGCGGCACACCCATCGAGACGTGGTTTGATGCAAATCTCGACTCGCTGCTCGAAACGCTGACGGCTTGGCTCAAGGGGATAGACATCGGCGCGTTTATCTCCGGTCTGACCAGCTCCCTCTACAGCGTCGTGATGGGCGTGTTCAACATTCTGCTCGGCATTGTCGCGGCGATCTACATCCTGATCTACAAGAAAGAGCTTTGCGCGCAGACAAAGAAAATGACCGTCGCGATTTTCCGAGCCGACCATGCGGACCGTCTATTTGAGGTCGCACGGCGCACGAATAAGATTTTCGGCGGCTATGTCATCGGCAAGCTGCTCGACTCGCTGATCGTCGGCGTAGTAACCTACATCGGTATGCTCATCATGGGCTTGCCCTACGCAATGCTGATTGCCGTTCTCGTTGGCGTGACGAATATCATTCCGTTTTTCGGCCCGCTGCTGGGCATGATCCCGTCGGCGCTGCTGCTGCTGATTGACAAGCCGATCTATGCGCTGTGGTTCATGATCTTTATCCTGATTTTGCAGCAGATCGACGGCAACATTCTGCAAAACCGCATTCTCGGTGAAAAGCTCGGCATCTCCGACCTGTGGGTGCTGGTTTCGATTTTGGTATTCGGCGGCATTTTCGGCGTGATCGGTATGCTTTTGGGCGTCCCGGTATTTGCCGTGATTTATACGCTGATTACCGATCGCATCAACAAGCGTCTGAGCAAGAAGGGCTATCCGACCCCCTCGGAGGAATACTATTCGCTCAAATGTGTCGAGGACCTGCCGGTCAAGGCACCGGTCAGCGCGTCGTTTGCCTCGGTTGATCCGGCGTATGATATGACCGTCGATCCGGAGGACGACGAGGACTATGACGACGAATAAACAGATATAAGACAAAAGCGGGACGCGTTCCCGCTTTTGTTGTACGGAAGGGAGGATTTTGATGGACTCCGTATTCTATCGGCTCGGCGCTTATCTGCAATCGGACGGCGCGGGGCTTGCGGTGACGTTCTGCACGATTTGGCGATATGTTGCGCCGCTGCTGGCAATATTGCTTCTCTGGCGCTGCGCCAAGCCAATGCTGCGTTTCCGCAGGGAGCCGGAGACATGGGCGTGGCTCGTTATGCCCGACGGACAGCAGCTTCCCATTACCCACTGGGAGAATATCATCGGCAGGGCAAAGAGCAGCGACATTATTGTAAATTTCCCGACCATTTCCCGTAATCACGCCGTACTGACCCGCTATGACGACGGAAGCTGGTCGATCACCGAGATCGGCTCGCGCGGCTCGGTGCTCGTGAACGGCAAAAAGACCTCCGTCAGCGCCGTCAACTACGGCGACGTGATTTCGCTCGGCGGCGTTGAGGTCATGCTCGCGCCGACGACGGCGGAGGAGCTGGAGGAGCAGCAATACACCCGCACCCGCCCGAATGAGGTCTCCATGCCGAGCCTGACGCTGCTGCTTTTGACGCTATTCCAGCTTCTTACCGTGGTACAGCTTTGGACGAGCTGTAAGCCGGAAAACGCGGCGTCCGTCGTGCTGAGCTTCGGTGTGCTCATCGGGCTGCAATGGCTGCTGTTTTGCCTGCTGCGTCTTATGCGCCGCAGCGGCTTTGACGTAGAAACGCTGGCTTTTTTCCTGACGACAATCGGCTTGGCGGTTATTGCCTCGTCCGACGCATCGGCACTGATGAAGCAGGTGATCTGCGTCGCGGGCGGTATTGTGATCTATCTGATCGTCTCATGGTCGCTGCGGGACCTGAACCGCGCAAAGGCGTTCCGCTATCTTGCCGCCATCGCCGGTATCGGGCTGCTTGCGGTGAATCTCGTGTTCGGCCGTGAGTCCAACGGTGCGAAAAACTGGATTGACTTTGGCTTTTTCTCCTTCCAGCCGTCGGAGCTGGTGAAGATTTGCTTCCTGTACGTCGGTGCCTCGACGATGGACCGCATCGTCAGCAAGCGCAATATCATCACATTCATTGCCTATTCCGTCGTCATCTGCGGCTTTTTGGCGCTGATGAGCGACTTCGGAACGGCACTGATCTTCTTCGTCGCGTTCCTTGTGATCGCCTACCTCCGCTCGGGCAGCTTTGCGACGATCGGGCTTGCCTGCACGGCAACGGGCTTCGCGGGGGCGGTTGCTGCCTCGCTGAAGCCGTATATTTTGCGGCGCTTTTCCGGCTGGGGACACGTTTGGGAGCACCCTTATGACAGTCTCGGCTATCAGCAGACGCGGGCGATGATGTGCATTGCCTCCGGCGGGCTTTTGGGACTCGGTGCGGGCAACGGCTGGCTGAAATATGTCGCCGCTGCGGATACCGACCTTGTGTTTGCCTTTGTCAGCGAGGAATGGGGACTGATGATCGGCATCGTGCTTGTTTGTGCAATCGTTGTGCTGAGCGTGTTCGTTCTGCGCTCCTGTGCGGTCGGACGCAGCAGCTTTTATACCATCGGCGCGTGTGCTGCGGTGGCGATCTTTATGACACAGACGATTTTGAACGTGTTCGGCACGATGGACCTTCTGCCGCTGACGGGTGTGACCTTCCCGTTCCTGTCCAACGGCGGCTCGAGTATGCTCTCGTCATGGGGACTGCTGGCGTTTATCAAAGCGGCGGATACCCGTCAGAACGCGAGCCTTGCGGTCAAGACGGTGCAGCCCGAGGAGGTGGACGAGGATGAATAAGCTGGCAAAACGCGCGTGGTTTACGATGGTGCTCTGCTTTACGCTGATCCTCGGTCTGTTGACGATCACCGTCCGTTATTTTTTGAAAGGCTCGGACTGGGTGATCTTCCAGAGCAGCCCCCACGTTTATTCAACCAGCGGCGTGATGGATTGCGGTATCATCACCGATCGCGGCGGAACGCTCCTGCTCGATTCGCGGAACGGACGCACCTTTGCCGACGACGGCACACTTCGCCGCGCCATGCTGCACCTGCTGGGCGATAATGACGGCAATATCACGCCCGCCCTTATGCAGGAGTACGGCGATGAGATGGTCGGCTTTGACCTGCTCAACGGCACCTATAACGGCGGAAAGGGGAGCGGCGAAATGCGCCTGACCCTCAGCGCGGAGGTGCAGAAGGCGGCGCTGAACGCCATGCAGGGCTATAAGGGCACCGTCGGCGTTTATAACTACCGCACAGGGGAGATCCTGTGTATGGTATCCTCGCCTAACTTTGACCCTGCCGACCCGCCGAGCTATTCGTGGATGGACGAGCACCCCGACGATTACGACGGCGTGTATATCAACCGCTTCCTGCACTCCGCCTATGCCCCCGGCTCTACCTTTAAGCTGGTGACGGCGGCGGCTGCGCTGGAGACGATCGATGGGATCGCGGAGCGGCGCTTTTACTGTGAGGGAAGCTGCGAGATCGCAGGTGAGACGGTCGTGTGCAACGCGGTCCACGGCGATATATCCTTCGAGCAGGCGCTCAGCCAGTCCTGCAACGTCGCCTTTGCGCAGACGGCGGCTGAGCTGGGTGCCTCCACACTGACGAAGTACGCCGAGCGCATCGGCATTACCGACAGCCTTGCCTTTGACGGGCTGGATACCAAGCGCGGTAATTTCAAGCTTGATACCCGTTCGGACTACGAGGTCGGCTGGGCAGGCGTCGGTCAGTATACCGACCAGATCAACCCCTGTCAGTATATGACCTACATGGGCGCGATCGCAAACGGCGGTCAGGCTGCAAGCCCGTATCTCGTCAAGGAGATCACCTTTGACGGAAAGGAAAAGTACGCCGCCGAGACAAAGCTTCTTGACCGCGTGCTCCAACCCGAGACGGCGCAGGAGCTTGCGGAGATGATGCACTATGCGGTCGTCAATAACTACGGCGAGTGGTATTTCAGCGGGCTTTACGCCGGCGCAAAATCCGGTACCGCCCAACGCGGGGAGGGGCAGACTGCCAATGCGCTCTTTGCCGGCTTCACGCAGAGCGACGATTACCCGCTGGCATTCGTCGTCGTTTTGGAGGGCGGCGGCAGCGGCAGCTCCGCCTGTACGCCGGTCGTCCGTCAGGTCCTCGACGCCTGCATCGTCGCGATAAATAACGGGTGAAATAAGTACAGTAATAAGGATTTCATAAGAATTTC